>CAYZMI010000029.1:7105-26907 GCA_964479475.1 uncultured Rhodospirillaceae bacterium
TGGGACGACACATATAATTGGACTGTCGGCTGGAATATGACCGTCCCAAATGCAAATTATGAAGATATTGTCGACAATCGCGCATTCGAATAGCACGCATTGAAACAAGGGTAATTTACCCTGCGAACTTTGTGTCTGTGCGACCCCGGCCCTGAGCCGGGGCCGGGTCTTTTGGCCGTCTACTCAAATATTATGCGACTGTGCGCGGCACCGGCATGTTGACGGTCTGCATAGAGGCTAGGCCAGGCGGAGACTCGATTATCAAACGAACAGAATTGACAAGAATTGCTATTGTTCCAATGTCGCCATCCATACCGTTGAGATTTTTAAATTGAAGGTTCGGTGTACCGTCGAGTTCGACGAGATCGTATCCCTCTTCAACATTGGCGTGAGCTATAAAATCAAGGGTTACAACTGGAACACCGTCTTTTTTGGCGATGACAATATTGCGCAATCCCGCCACTTGACCCGGCTTTACCGTGATTAATTCCTCTGATTTGGACGGATCAATATAGGTCTTTACTTCTTCCTCACAAATGACCGGTTCGACCGGCAATTCTGCAATTTCATCAACCTGCCACCCAAGCCCGTCTACAATCATTGCGGCGGATTCTTTTAGACCCACATGTCCGGTAATAACTTTTTCCTCTATGAGCCGAAGAAATTCGTCTTTTTCCATACCGGTTCCAATTTTTTTCTGGAAAGATGGGCGCCTAACACGGGAATACATCATCCGCGTCACGCGTACGGCATCTATATCCAACATAACGCCTGAGAGAAGAAGAGGGAGTTTGTCCATGAGAAACCCCGGATTAATACCCGTTCCCAGTAGTGTCACCCCATGATCCTCAAAATAACGACCGAGATCGTCCGCAATCTTAATGCGCTCGCCAATCGGAAAGGACAACTGTTCGCAACTTGTCACGACGTTTGCACCGACGTCGGCACATTCTCTAAGCTGGGGGGCAATTTGCTCCAAATTCGAAGCGGTCATATGGATGACCGCATCTGGTTGCGTTTGATGCAAGACCTCGCGCGCATTATCAGAGATAATGATTCCAGTATTTTCCCCTTGAGAAAGGATACTCGCCAGATCAACACCTACATTTTTCAAGTCAATCGCCCCAACGATCTCCAGAGTTTCACGTTCTAGTATTGCCTTGGCGACCTGCTGTCCCAGGGGGCCAACACCGAATAAAACAACTCGTACGGAATTTCCGCTCATGGCTATAGTTCCTCTTTCGATTGCGCACTCAACACTACGGTCCGCACACATTCATTGAATAATGGGCGACATCGCAAAATATGTATAGGTGAGTAGGAGAATTTAATGGCAGCACCCACTGGTGAAATCAACAAACATGCACCGATTGCGGGCATTCTGTGGATGAGCGCCGCTACAATATTTTTTTCCCTTTCATTCACGTTGGTAAAGGGTCTGCAGGACAATGGTTTGACGGTCTACCAGGCCGTCCTATTTCGGCAAACACTTGGATTGGCAATATTTATCCCGATCATTTTTAGTGGGAACATTGCGCCACTAAAAACCGTAGTACCAACTAGGCATTTCTATCGGGCGGCACTTGGATTTTTAGGGATGTGTACTGGTTATTATTGTTTGTCGTTGATTAACGTCGCGGACGCGGTCGCTCTCCAATTTACTTTACCATTTTTTACGATGTTTTCGGCAGTTTTAATCCTCGGTGAAAAAATTTATTCCCACCGATTGATTGCAACATTGGTCGGATTTTCTGGTGTTCTCATCATCGTTCGCCCGGGCTTTTCAGAATTGAGCATAGGCATTTTGTTTGCCTTATCTGCAGCTGCATTCCATGCTGTTTCGGACACGTATGCGCGTTACTTAGCTCGTTATGATCGGCTAGGGACGATCATGGTACTCAACTTTATTTTTACGATTCCGTTAGCCGCAATTCCGGCTGTAATTTATTGGGCCCCTATTCCAACTGAAATTTGGCCTCAATTGATCGCATTTTGTATCGCCGGCATCAGTGCACAATTTTGTTTAACAAGATCATTTGGTGTTGCTGAGGCAAGTCTAGTTTCACCCATTCTGTTTTTTAGACTTCCCCTTGTCGCGGTGATTGCATTTTATGCCTTTGGCCAGCAAACCGAAATTTGGACATGGGTCGGTGCCGGCGTGATCGTTGTAGCTACCACCTGGATGGCCCGTGTTGAGGTCAGAAAAGGTAAAGATTAAGCCTAAACAAAAATATAGATATGGGTCACAAAAAGTCGGAAGATCTCGATACAATTTAAATTATCGATCGCCCTTTAATTTCCAATCGCAGCCGAAGCAAACCTGCCAGTGCCGTTTGGCATGCACCTTTTTCCAGCGCATGGGCCTCCTCTTTTGGACGCTTGTGTATCCGCTACCAAATCCCTCGCACCAATGTATCTTTAACGGGATCTTATCAGTGGTTCGAATAATGTTCGCAAAGGGCGGCTTGCTTGCGTTACGACCTATTCGGGCCGTGGGGGCCAGCTATGGGACGGCACCGGTTTTGGTGGCGTGAATTTCCATCCTGTTTGCACGAGATGAGAGACAAGATCACGGGCCGCTTTGTGACGTTGATCCTCGGATTCTATCCAAGTCTTGGTTTTGGGCCAAAAGTTTTTCAACCGGTAAAATATAACAAATTCTAGATCAGCCTTGGACATGCACAGACACTACAGAAAATTCAGAACAAAACAAGAACAAATAGACCTTTTAATATCATCAGTAAACAAATATGCATTTGGTGAGAATTTCCTTGTGACATATGGTGTGATTGGCTGCGATACAATATGGACCAACCCAAACCTTACCCAATATTCGCAACAAAGATGTAAAGTGGATTTTACGCCTGATGGACTGGCATAGGAGAAACATCGGCCAAGCAACACATCATCAACGGGGTGGCAGAAAAATATAAATTGTACTCCCAACTACGGAATTTGTAGCCTAAAGTAGATTCAAATTATGCAAGTCGTCTAATTATAGGAGAGCGGGAAATGGCAACGAAAGCAGAGGATCTATCCGCACGAAACATCGAACAAGAATTTATCGACGCATCCGCCGCGTTACCGGATCTTTTGGTATCAGCCGACTCCCATATTGATGAACCGGAAGACCTATGGAACGAGTTACCTAAAATAATTCAAGAGCAGCTGCCACCGATCCGAAAATGGACGCCGGAAAACCGACCTCAAGGGGGCGTCAATCCCGAGATCCGTATTGAACACATGGACCTCGACAACGTAGCGGCTGAGGTGTTGTACCCTACCTCTACATTGCGCGCCTTCAACCGACCGCAAGGCGCCCAAGAGGCAGCGTTTCGTATTTATAATGACTGGGTTGCAAACTACTGCAAGACAGATCCCAAACGGTTATTCGCGGTACCGTGTCTGTGCGTGTATGACATAGACTGGGCGATTAGTGAGATGCAGCGTTGCCATGACATGGGGCTTAAGGGTGGACTGATTTGGCAAGTACCGGACCCCGCTTTACCATTCACATCGGAACATTACGACCCACTATGGGCGGCTGCTGCTGAAATAGGCTATCCTATCAACTTCCATATCTTGAGTGGTCACAGCTACAACGTGGCCGAACTGAAAGGTATCGAAGTTGTACGCGCCTCGGTCAATATCAAGACCGCGGACATGATCACTACCATGTTTGATCTAATCTGGTCGGGCGTCTTTGACCGTCACCCAACGCTAAAGGTCGAGATGGTGGAAAGCGAAATTGGCTTTATGCCATTCACCATTCAGCAATGGGACTATTACTACAACCGGTTTAAGGATGAGGCCGACCGGGGCGGCTTTCCCATCAAGCGCCTACCAAGCGAAATCTTCCATGATCACGTCTACGCCACTTTCATGGACGATTATGTAGGGTCCCAAACGCTAAAGTTCTGGGGCACCGATAACTGCATGTGGTCAAGCGATTACCCTCACGGCAATATGACCTGGCCGCAGTCACGCGCCTTTATCGCCAAGCAGATCGGCGATTTGGATTTCTCAACTCAAGAGAGGCTAATCTCGCAGAACGTGATGGATCTATATAAGCTAGATCTTTAAATGGGTAAAAATCCGGGGTTTGAACATCAGCCAGCAAGGAGATGGATTGAAATTTGTTTTCAACTGGACGTGTTCTAACCCCTAAGGATTTTTCAGCCTATAGATTAAAAACACAATAAATCCGCCCCTTTTAAGCAAAATGACCGCAATATTTTGCGTAACTAGGGTGTGTAAAGGAATCTTTCTGTGGCTGGGTCATCAAACGCGAATTTATTTACTTTGGGCCGAGTGGCCAACCCAACCTGGAAGGCAGGTAGGGCCTCGCGTAACATATTTATAGAAGTTGCCACGTAAGACCGGTTGAAAAAGTATCAATTCGAAGGATTCGTTATGATCACTTATGACAATGATGCATTGCGTGATCTAATCAAGCCCGACCGTGTACATCGCGGATTCTACACAAACCCCAAAGTCTTTGATCTTGAGATGGAACGCATCTTCGGTCGCGCTTGGCTAATTGTTGGGCATGCAAGCCAAGTGCCGAACCCAGGTGATTTTATCACTACCACGCTTTGCAAACAGCCGGTGATTATGAGCCGAGATATGGAAGGCGAGGTCCATCTGATGTTTAACCGTTGTAGCCATAGGGGGGCGCAGATTTGCACTGAACCCAGTGGTAACACTGACCGTTTCGAATGCCCGTATCATGGGTGGGTGTATCACACCGATGGCGTACATGCGGGCGCACCTTATCCCAAGCGCTATGCGGACGGTTTCTTGACAGGCGGAGACCTCGATCTTGCGCGCGTACCTCGGATGTCAATCTATCGTGGCTTCGTATTTGGCAACCTCGCTACCGATGGCCCGAATCTCGAAGAATTCCTAGGCCCAATGAAGTCGCACATTGATGACATGGTCAACCGTGCTCCAGACGGAGAGGTTGAAGCCTGCGCTGGGGTTTTCCGCTACCGTTTCGGCGCGAACTGGAAGATCCAGATGGAAAACCAAAATGACCTTTATCACCCGATGTTCACCCACGCCTCTACAACCGCCGAAGACGGCACCCAATTTCGCCGACAGGGCGCGGAGGAAGATGAAGCTGGAAAAGTTCGGTTGCTTGAAAAAAGAGAGGCGCTTAACCAACAGTGGGAAGAACTACCGGTTGGCGGAGTTCGCTTTGGTCATACTTACATGGGCATGTTCCCCATGGACAAAGGCAATAGCGGCCCGGTTTATGAGCGTTACAAATCGGCGATGAAAGCTAGCTATGGCGATCATGCGGCAAACGCCATGACGGTTAAGCATCACAACAGCATCTTTTATCCGCAATGGTCGATCCAGTATTTGACTCAACATATACGTATCATGAACCCGGTCTCTGTGGATTGTACCGAAAACATCATCATCCCTCTCAAACTAAAAGGCGCACCGGAGGAAATGTGGCACGCCGCTCTCAAGAGCAACAACAACAGCCATTCCCCCTCTGGGATGGTGATGTCTGACGACATGGAGGTGTGGATTCGATGCCAAGATGGACTTGCAGCGCAGACAAATGACTGGGTGATTTTCGCCCGAGGTTTGAGTGAGGAAATTGTAAATAACAAGGGTGGCTTCGACGATCACGGAACGTCGGAAGCCAATGCCCGTCACCAACATCGTGCTTGGCTCCATTACATGTGCGAAACAAGTTGAGTGTATGCCGTTCGACTTAGGTCAAATCCAGCTCAACCAATTACTGTTACGCACTGCCTCAGCCTGGCAAGAACACACCCTTACCTGTCTTTTGTTGATCGAGCAGTTGGTACGCTTCTTCAGCCTGGTCGAGCGTCCATTGGTCGGTAAACAAACTATCGACGTCAATTTGGCGGTCTGAAACAAAGCGAGCGCAATCTGCCTGGCCGTTTTTGGAAAATGTCCAATGTCCCATAAGCGTCTTCTGCTTGAATATTAGATCCGGCCCCGCATCCAGCGTTACCTCGCCGCCACCGCCAACCAAACAGGTAGACCCCCAAATCTGCGTAGACCGCACAGCCGCGGCACGGGCTGCGGGAGCACCGGAGGTCTCTAATGCCTTTTGTGTCCCTTCCCCATGTGTCACATCCCTGATCGCCTCCACAGGGTCGTCAACGCTGGGGTCAATCACAATATCAGCACCTTTATCCTTAGCGAGTTGTCGACGTTCCGGCGAAATTTCAATCGCAATCACGCGTGCACCCATCGCCGCACCGAATTGGGTCGCCGATAGACCTACTGGGCCCTGTCCGTACACAGCAATAGTCTCATCCCCTTCAAGACCCAGCCGTTTTAGAGCGCCATAGGCTGTACCCGTACCACAAGAAATGGCGGCCCCTGTTGTGAATGTCAGATTATCTGGCAGAGAAACTAGCGTATGAGCCGCAACGCTCATATATCTTGCGTGACCTCCGTGTCCCTGTCCTGAACCATAGACAACCGGGCCATCATCACAAAGCTGTGACCAACCAGATTTACAATGCCTACAGACGCCACAGCCGTGATAATGGTGCACCATGACACGGGCACCAATATTTGCTTCCTTTTCGGAGACACCGTTACCGACCTCTACCACGATGCCGCAAGGCTCGTGACCCGCTATACTCGGCTCCTCGCCAGCATTTTCCCGGCGGTAGGCATGCAAATCAGTGCCGCACATACCAGATGCCTTAATTTCAAGAATAACGTCACGCGGCCCGGGTGTAGGTTCAGGAAACTCCCTTAACTCGACTTGACGGTCACCCAAAAATACGATGCCCTTCATGATGCACTGCTCCCTATTTCAACTATGCTAATCAAGAAATTTTTTTCGCATACACGATACATCTACCTTTTCGTTTACATGGCCGACTTACCGCCATCTACCATCAGAACGGCACCAGTTACGAACGACGCTTCTTCCGAGGCAAGCCACAAGATGGGATAAGCGATTTCTTCCACTCGGGCCCAGCGCCGCAAAAGCGTGACGTTCGCCTGCCGCGCGTCGATCGCCGCATCGTCCAACCCATCTGCTGCAAAGCGTGCAACGTGATAAGGCGTCAGAGTGCCACCGGGACACACCGAATTGACCCGGATGCCATGCTCAGCTTCTTCATGTGCAAGCGTGCGGGTCATGGAATTGATGGCCGCTTTGGTCGCGTCGTACTGACCCATATTTTTTCGCCCGATTTCGCCATAAACCGACGATACGTTGACAATGGTTCCTGCCGCAGAATTACGCAGGTATGGCATCGCAAACTTAGCGCAGTTCGCCGTTCCTAACAGATTAACCGAGATGATTTCATGCCACGAGCCCAGTGTTGCGTCGGTAAGATGATTAAACTTTCGAATCCCTGCATTGTTGATCAAAACATCAATTCCGCCCAAGCAACTCACCGCCTCCTCCATCGCCTGGGCCGCGTCATCTTCTATCGAGATGTCAGCTGCGATTGTGTTTACACTTGCACTGGAGACGTTCGCACTTATCTCAGCAGCCACTTGGGTAAGCACCTCTTTTTCGAGGTCCACTAAGACCACTCGAGCGCCTTCGGCGCAAAACAGCCTTCCTGTGCCGCCACCGATACCACCTGAACCACCAGTAATTACGCAATTCTTACCCTCAAGTCGTCCGACCATTACTATACTCCCAAGTGTCGGCGAGATCTTATGAGGCAGGCGCCGTGTTGTCTAATTAGGGGGGATCCATACGACCAAATTACATAATTGATTAATGATATAACGGTGCCAAACACCACATTGTTTCACCCCTCTGGTGGTTTATACTTTCGCCATAAAATTTAGAGGGTCGACTTTTATGCCAAACGAAACTGCTTGGTCCGTCTGTCCGCACGATTGTCCAAGTGCATGTGCGCTCGACGTCGAAATCGTCGAACCAAACCGGATAGGCCGTGTACGCGGGTCTAAAGTCAATCCCTACACGGCCGGGGTCGTGTGTGCCAAAGTTGCGCGCTACGCCGAACGGGTACATCACTCTGATCGGCTGACCCAACCTTTGCGCCGTAAAGGTGCAAAATCACCGAGTGCAACTCGAACAGATTTTGAGGAAATTTCATGGGATGATGCGCTGGATATCATCACCATGCGTCTGACCGATGCTACGGAAACTTACGGGCCCGAGACGGTATGGTTATACAACTACACTGGCACTATGGGGCTACTGCAACGTGATGGTATTCGCCGGCTGACAAATACAATGGGTTATTCGCGCCAAAAGGACACAGTTTGCGCGTGGGTTGTTGATATGGGGACCAAAGCTGGACTGGGCGCTAAGCTTTCAGTCAATCCGTTGGAATTTGCCGAAAGCGATCTAATCGTCGTGTGGGGAGCGAACCCAGTTTACACCCAGGTCAACCTCATGAGCCACATTAGCCGGGCTCGAAAAAGTCGAGGAGCGCAGCTTGTTGTCGTTGACCCTTTTTTGTCAGCAACCGCTCAACAGGCAGACGTCCACCTGCAGCCACGTCCCGGCACCGATGGAGCACTTGCCTGTGCGGTGATGCATGTGTTGTTCCGCGATAATTATGCGGACAAAGCATATATGGAAAAATACACTGATGACCCGGCGGCGTTAGAAGCACACCTTCAAACCCGATCGCCAGAATGGGCGGCAGCGATCACCGATATTCCCGTGGCCGATATCGAGATGTTCGCGCATTCTTATGGGACTACGCAACGCGCTTTAATCCGCTTAGGCTATGGATTATCCCGCTCACGTAACGGTGCGGCAAACTTGCACGCTATAAGCTGTTTGCCTGCAGTACGCGGTGCTTGGCAATACCGCGGTGGTGGGCTTTATTCTGGAACTAGCGGCCGGTTCAACCTTGATCGTGCGCTGATTACCGGTGAGGCAGCAGAATCTCGAATACTGGATATCGCAAAGCTAGGCGCCATTCTCAATGGTGACCAAGCAACGCTCAAAGGCGGCCCACCAATTACCGCGATGATGGTGCAAAACTCCAATCCCGCTGCCACACTTCCAGATTCCGGACTAATTCGCCGCGGATTGCTTCGTGATGATTTGTTTCTAGCAGTTCATGAACAATTCCTGACCGATACAGCAAAGCTCGCTGATATCGTTCTGCCGGCGACCACCTTCTTAGAACATGAAGATATCTACACGTCATTCGGGCATACCTATTTGCAAATCGGCCCTAAGGCTATTGAGGCAATAGGTGAGGCGCGGAGCAATCATGATTTGACCTGCGCACTGGCAAAACGTCTTGGTGCAAAACACCCAGGATTTAACCTGTCCGCTTGGAAATTGATTGATCGTGTTCTCAAAGATTCCGATTTGCCGAACGCAGACCAATTGAAAGAGCGGCGCCTACACGATATCGACGACAATTTTGAAGACGCCCATTTTTTAAATGGATTTCCCCAGCCTGATGGAAAATTTCATTTTCATGCTGATTGGGCATCGTTAGGTGTCGAAGGACATGCACTATCGGATCTACCGGATTTCGTCGACATCATCGACGAAACCAAGCCGGGATACCCATTTCGCCTTGTCACCGGACCGGCCCGCAATTATCTGAACACAAGTTTTTCCGAAACCTCAACCTCTATTGTTGGCGAGCGTCGACCGACGGTGAAAATTAATTCCGACGACTGCGAAACACTGGGCATCACTGATGGCGACCGCGTACGAATAGGTAATGCTCAGGGTGACCTTGTGATCCATGCGGAAGAAAGCGACACAGTTAAGCCGGGGGTCGTTGTAGTGGAGAGTGTTTGGCCAAACGCCGCATTCGAAGAGGGGATTGGTATCAACTTGCTTACCAGCTCCGATCCCGCATCTCCCAACGGTGGTGCGGTATACCACGATACCTCCGTTTGGATACGATCCGAAATCGATAAGGATCAAAAAGGATAGAAGCGATTTTTTTTGCAAATTGCATCCCTGCTGCCAAAAAATTAGTGGCTAATCTGTAGGTTCCAGTATGATCGAAAGTAGATCGAGGTATAGGTGTAAGTGCCTGTTAGTTTCGTGCCACCCGCTAGCCAACAGCCTGTGCAATTATTTGGTTGACCAGGTCAAACTAGGATTTGCACGACATTCAATAGAAGTCGACCATCTAGACCTATATAAAAGTAATTTTACGGCACCGCTTACACCGGCTGAGCGCCAGAACTATCACACAAATGAATTTGAGAGCTCCGCGCTCACCCAAGAGATAGAGGCTCTCAAGGGCGCTGAAATTCTTATCTTGGTATTTCCAACCTGGTGGTTTGGCCTGCCGGCTTTATTAAAAGGCTGGTTTGATAGGGTCTGGGCACCGGGGGTTGCATTCGATCACCCATCCGCCCCGGGGGGCCGGATTACACCTAAACTTTCCAATTTGAAACATTGCTTGGTTATCACCACGCTAGGATCACCATGGTGGTTTGACCACCTAGTCTTGTGGCGACCGTTACGAAGAATTCTCAAGAGGGCTCTTATCGGCACCTGCTCACCAGCCGCTGAATTTAAAATGTTCAGCTTATATAATGCTTTAACCGTCGAACATCGGCGCCTGGGACGATTTCTGCTTCGTGTCAATCGTGCAGTGGACAGGATCGTACAAAAATTACCGGCATCGCAGAGAAATGGGTAAAGCAAAGTTTTGCTATATCCAAAGACATCTTAAGCTGCAGGTGCCGCCTCGCCCGTAGCAACGACTTCGTTACCAGACGGAACGACTATTACCTGTTCCGCCGGATCTCGAATGGTGCCCGGCGGGTCCCCACCACCCTCCATAGCATCGATAGCCTCGTTCAGGAGACGCCGGAACATAACCACTCCACGATCCGAGGTGGCCAAATGTTCGAGCGCATGCCGGGCAATAGGCCGTTGGCTGACTTGGGCCTCCCTATCGTCAGGGCCGCGCTGAGTTTCCTCGTAGTCGCGAATTATCTCTCCATCGGGAGGCTGAAATATCCTCTTTCCAGGATCGATGCGCTCAATGTGATACCCGATCGTATGTTCATTATCGACCGGTATCCACCAGCCCACCATGCGGGAACGTTCAGTCTCTTCTTCGGGATCAGTGCCAGTAACATCAGGTGGTGGAATCGATTTTCCTGTCGGCACGAAAATGGTGGAAGTGCGGATCAATCGGTTACCGCCCGCTATGTCGGTAGTCCGTACATAAGAGACATGACAATCCGAATGGATAAAATCAAACGAAGGTTTTATTCCCATTACATCAGCAAAATCGAATAGACTCTGGTTTGTGCCATGCAGGGTGTAGATATGAACCGGATCGGCAGCATTTTCATGGAGCTGCAACCAGTTACACGCTGCCACCGCACCGCGGCTGTAATTGCGATATGCAAGGTACTCCGCTTCGTCGTCTTCCAAGATGTCGTATTTAGGCAAAAGCGGTTTCTTGTTCAACGGGCCCATATAAGCAAATACTAAACCTCGATATTCCTCCGCCGGATACCAGGGTTGTCGAACCTCATCTTTATAGGGGCTTTCATCAGGTTCGCCCGGTTGGTCCAGGCATTTGCCTTCCTCATTGAAATACCACCCATGGTAACAGCACCTCAAACCATGTTCCTCGATCCGGCCATATTCCAGTGATGTCCCACGATGGCAACAATGGGCGCCTAACACCCCCACACGGCCCGATTTATCGCGGTAGGCAACCAACTCTTCATCAAGAATTTTAAGGAATTTTGGTAAATCGGCAAGTTCTGACGAAAGGCAAATAGGATGCCAATACCGCCGCAGCAACTCACCCATGGGGGTGCCAGCACCCACATGGGTTAACCGGATATCTTCGTCAGGCACAATGGCGTTACGCCCGTAGCCGGACCCTTGGGAATTGGTCATTTTTATATTACCCCTTCGCAAATATTGGTCTATATCTGGGTTGGACCTTATAGTTCGAGAATAAAAATTGGCGTCCCCAATTGTCAAGTAATGACACTTTATCGGGCAACGACGCTAGGTGCAGCGGTCAAATAAAAGCACCGGCCACTTAAATATTTCTAAGGTTACGTTTTTTGAGTGGTGGCGATAATTTAAATGTTCATAAGCGATGGACGCCTTACCGCTGGTTGTCATGGCGTCACAGTTGACGCTAATCTTTTAAAGTAGCCTGAAAATCTTATGGAATTTTAGCAATGATTGGCAAAAGCTGGATACGTGAACAAGGCATGCAAGATGCTCTGCTTTGTGCCTCGCTTCGTGATCGTCAGATGACTGAAATCCCAATTTGGCAGCGAAAATTTCCTGCCCGAGAAGCAATGATGTCGCACTGGAACGACCTAGTCCCTTTGCGCGATGGCCCGGTAAGACCTGACAAGGTTGACATCCAAGACCCCGAGCTAATGAGCAATTTGATTAAAAAAAAGGCGGCGGAATTGGGATCAGCCGATTCCGGCATGACGGCTCTGAAACCGGAATTCATTGAACTGGGTGTTGAACTTACTCACGAAAATGTAATAGCCGTAATCGTATACGAAGACTATGAAAAAGCGCTGGAAGGCCCAGATGAAGTAGACCTTGAAGCGATGACCGTATACGCAAAATGTGCTGACATTACTACTGAGTTAGCCCGCTATATTCGAGAAGAGCTCGGTTATCCTGCGGTAGCTCACCACAACGGATCATTTCAGATCCAAGCTATTCCAGTGTTTCAGGAAGTTGGGTTTGGCGAGCTAGGTCGGCACGGCAGCCTGATACACCCTGAGCTCGGTGCAAATTTTCGCCCAGGTTTTGTTACCACGGATCTCCCGGTGGCGTATGACACCCCTCGCGAATTTGGCGTACAGGATTACTGCCTCACCTGCAATCTCTGTCGAAATAACTGCCCAGGAGACGCAATCCCGGACGATTACATCGTGACAGAGGGTGTTAAGAGATGGCTCACCAACATAGATAAATGTTATCCGATCTCTCGTTTCCGGGAATCCTACTGTCACATCTGTGTAGATGTTTGTCCCTACATCTATAAGGAGAACGGGGACCAGGAGAAACGCACTATGTTCAAAGACTACATGAGGGTCCGGAAAGAGGAAGGGTACAAGACCCCAAAAGGCCGAGACTATCAGCCCTCGTCAGAACGTACGGTACGTCCCTATAGAAAGATCGATACTGAAATTTACCACACTGATACGGCACCAGCGCTAATGGAATTGTCAGCAGCAGCATTGAGAATACTGGCGCGGGCAGGCGATATACACCAGGAAAACGGCGAGAAATTAATCTGGACCAAAAACGCCCAAACCTTAGATGGGATGCCATTATCTATTCGCCTTACAGGTCCCGACCTTCCAAAGGCCATTGCCGACAACACCATTCTGCCCTCTCATATTCCATTAGAACCGCACTGGCAGGAAACCTATCACCTCTTGGTTACCGCCCCCTTGGTGACCCTGGAAATAGCTTGGGGACTGGGCGAACCGCTACGAATCTTAAATTTTAGTCGCGGTGACTGGGAAACTAATCTATTGAAACTGGCCGGCTCTGCTTAATAAAGAGTTTTAAACAAAACCTAAGTGACCAAAATGGCGGCAAAACTGTTTGAACCCATAGACTTGCGTGGTGTGCGGTTGCCCAACCGCATCGTCGTAGCGCCCATGACGCAATTCTCCGCCGATGACGGCGTCGCGGGAGATTGGCACCTAATGCATCTCGGCCAATATGCGGTGTCGGGTGCCGCACTGGTTTTAACCGAATCCACCTATGTGGCGGCAGACGCTCGCAACGCGCCCAGTTGTTTGTCGCTATATTCCGACGAACAGGAGGCGGCAGTTGCAAGAATTGCCCAGTTTTTTAACGCGCATAGCGACGGATATTTCGGCGTCCAGTTGTGCCATGGAGGACGCAAGGCTTCTGCCCGGGAACCCTGGAAGGGTGGCGGACCCTTGCCGGTAGACGAAGGCGGCTACGAAGCGGTCGCGCCCTCGGCCGTGCCACTGTCGGATGCCTGGCCGGCGCCCAAACCTCTGTCCGCTGACACCGTTAGTGATGTAATCCAATGCTTCGTCGATGCTGCCCTTCGAGCGGAACGCGCCGGTGCAAAGACGATTGAATTGCATGGCGCCCATGGCTATTTGATCCACCAATTTTTATCGCCCCTAACCAACCGCCGAAATGATGAATATGGTGGCAACCTAGCCAACCGGATGCGCTTTGCGATCGAGGTATTTGACGCCGTTCGCGCGGTTTGGCCCGATGAGCTGCCGATCGGCATCCGCGTATCCGCAACCGATTGGGTGGAGGGAGGCTGGTCGGTTGAGGAAACCGTTGAACTCGCCCGCACTCTAGATGCCCGCGGCTGCGATTACATCCATGTGTCCAGTGGCGGATTAAGCCCGGCGCAGAAGATTACAGTGGGGCCAGGATACCAAGTCCAATTCGCAGAGACCGTTAAGTGCGCAGTTCAAATGCCAGTCATCGCCGTTGGCCAGATCCTAGATCCCCACCATGCGGAAACTATCTTGTGTAACGGACAGGCGGATTTGATAGCTTTGGCAAGGCCTATTCTGTTTAACCCGAGATGGGCGTGGCATGCCGCGCATGAGTTGGGCGAGCCCATGGCATATCCACGACAATACGAGCGTGGCCACCCGGATATGTGGGGTGCAAGCGGAATTAACGCACCCGGAAATCGTATACCGGGAAAATAAAGCGCTATAATGAAAACGGAAGCCGGGAGCATATAAGACCCATCGGCCGCGAATGATTTAGTCTAATTTTCCATCAGGCCGGGTAAGTAGAGTGCGAGATCTGGGAAGAGAATCAACAAGACAAGTACAATAAGCGCACAGCCAATATAGGGGGCGGCTGCATATGCAACTTCCCATAACGTCGTCCCCTTCGGCGCAACACCCATCATAACGAACAGCAATAGCCCGAACGGTGGCGTGGTAAGACTAATCTCAAGTGCCAATAACATCACCAGCCCGAACCAGATGAGATCGAACTGCAAAACTTGAGCGAGAGGGAAAAATATCGGCACTGTGAGCAACATCATAGAAACCTGATCCATGAACATGCCCAACACCAATAATACCGCAAACATAATCAGCAACATGATGATGGGAGCTAACTTCACGTTAGTAGCCCATTCAATAAGTCCAGCGCTCGCCCCAGTGAAGGCAAGAAGCTGACTAAAGGTAGACGAGGCGACAATGATCAATAGCACCATAGCCGTAACTCGAAGCGAACCTTCGAAGGATTTAAGCAATATCTGCCAGCTCAGTACACGGTATATGAGTGCTAAGACTAATACGCCAAAAGCTCCAAAGCCGGCAGCTTCAGTGGGGGTTGCTATACCTAGAATAATTAGTCCGATTACACAAAAGACAACAAACCCCATTGGAAATACGTTGATAGCCACGGACCAAATCATTTCTCCGAAGCTAGTTTTGTCTACCTCATAAGCCGGTGCAGCTTCCGGGTCTATTTTAACTTGTGCCCAAATCAGAACTGCATACAGCATCGCCAGCACCAGCCCAGGCAACACGCCGGCAACCAACAGCCTGCCGATATCGATCTCGGCTAAACTCGCGAGCAGCACGGCCAATGCCGACGGGGGAATAATCATTGCGAGCCCACCTGTACCTAGGATTGGACCCATAGACATATGCTTCTTGTAGCCGCGCGTTGTCATTTCGGGAACCATGAGCGCACCCATCATAGCGGTGTTGGCCATGGTCGAACCTGACAGCGTCGCAAAAATAGTTCCGCCGGCTACCGTGATATAGGAGAGCCGGCCCGGCAATCGACCGAAACAGCGATCCAATGCGTCAAATACCCGGACGGCAAGCCCGGTATGGAAGAAAAGTTCACCCATTATAATAAAAAGTGGTACGGGGATCAGGGCGAACATTGTCACCGATTCCACTGCGTTAACTACGATCTGCGGCATGGCTGCCAGACCGCCCATAAAGATCATTGCACCAACGAAATTAGCGGTGAGAAATGCAAATGCTACAGGAATGCCAAGCAGCATAAAGGCAATCACCATACCCACTAAAAAAGCCGCCACGGTGTACCACTCGGTCAAATAAGAGGCGATCCACTCCACTACAACGACTCCGATGACCCATGGGTGTTGGAATAGTAAGAATCGTAACCGAGCAAGTACCGCCCGAACTCAGCTGCCACCAGCGTGAAGCCAACCGGGAAAGGCAAAAATAGGAGCCACTTGGGCATATCGATAGAACGGATATCCAGTTCCTGCGACGCAAATGACCCTATCATTTCAAGGAGGCCGTAATAGGCGAATAATAGAGAAAGCCCTATACAAACTACATAAGCGCATTTGGCCATAATTTTGCGCACCTTTGGCACCATTGCCATGGTCAACGACTCGACCACCACATGGCCTTTGCGGCGTACTAACCAGGGCGCACCGAACATAGTCGAAAACAACAAGCAATACTCGGCGATCGCGCTATACCATTGCAGGGAATTAAAACCCAAGGTGCGAATAGTTACGTCGAACACGATGCCCACAAAAATTACCGCTAGCATAATCCCAGCAAGGACCGCCAACCCGTCGATGAGGCCATTGTAAATTTTGACGATGGCATTCATATCAAAAGCCAACCGATTGTTGAGAGAAGAGAGTGGCCCGGGCACCGTTCATTGACGGAACCCGGGCTACCCTAGAAAGAACTATTTACCGTGATACAGTCGGCTAAGCTCTTTAGCTTCAGGCGTATTTACCTTCTTCAACCGTTCGACAGGCGTAGAGTTAGCAAGCGCAAGATATTTTTTTGCCGCCTTGCTGGATAGCGTGATTTTCTTTTGGCCGTATTTTTTTGCCAGAATTTCGCGCTCTTTCAGAACTAACGGTTTCCAAAAGTCATATGAGACTCTTTCCCACACTTCGCCCAGCTTTAATATTTGCTTGCGGCCTTTGGGGCTCAGCTTCTTGAGTGCCTTGTTGCTCATGAAGATTGCAGGCTCTAATTGGAAAAAGGTCGGATACACACGATATTTGATAAATTTAGCGAAGCCAAACTTGCGGGTCCACAGCTCTGGAAACGCAAACCCATTAACTAAACCGCGCTCCAACGCGTTGTATAACTCCGGCACCTGCACGGTAACAGTTGTCCCTCCAAGATTTCTCAGGAATGCGTCATAAACCGGCACCGAGCGCATTTTGAATCCTTTAAGCGAAATCATACCGTCGGCATTTCGCTTTGGCATGCTTGCAAGATAGAGAGTGAACGATACGCTGGTCGCACAATGTGACAACATAATCCCGTCAATTCTCTTGGTGATAGCCCTGTTCAATGCAGCCATTCCACCAGATTTGCGAGCATCCCACGGCTTTACTTGAGTAGCGGACAAAGCATCCACCTCTGGTATTACACCGCGGTGGTAGCTGGCAGCGGTAAACATCAAATCATACAGACCACTTTTGAAACCTTTTGATTGGGCAGGTGCCTTAGCTATTTCAGGGCCACCAATGTGGCGAATTTTAAACTCTCCTTCACCCATAACATTAGCCGCGTTAATAAAACGCAAGAAATCAGCGGTGAGCGGAAAGTTTTTGGGCCAAGCCGAAATACCTTTGAGCTTAACCTCAGCAGCCAGTGCCGCGGGCGCAACTGAGATCGTCACAAGCCCTACAATGGCAAAAGAGAGTAAAAGCTTTTTCATTACATCCCCCTAATACATTATTCGATTGTTATGCATTAATAGCCTCTCCGATTTTCACGTCAATCACAAGGGCGGACATAATCTCGCGGCTTTTGTGGCGCCGCCGCGTCGGACAATCAGTCAGCGATGGCAATCGCATTGATTTCCAGTAAACAACGGGGGTCTGTCGCTAACTGCACCACCTGTACCGTTGTAGTGGTTGGTTTGTTGTCACCAAAATACTCGGCCCACAACTGATTAAGATCATCCTGTTTGGTGAGATCAGTTACATACCGATTGGCGGTGACAATATCAGCGAAACCCACACCTGCCGCCTCCAGCCCCTTTTTCAAATTTTCTAGGGCAGCACGCGCCTGACCGGACATGTCGGAGGGCATAGTCTCGAACTCTTCAGGACGGTGTGGATGGTGGTGATAAACAGGTGCTGCGGTAACGCCGGCTAGATAAACCGTCGTCCCACCCTGTACCGAAATAGCCGGTGCATAAGGCATCCACATATCGGGTGCATCGGGCCAATGAATATGCTGAATTGTTTTTGTCATAATTATAATCTCCCAATTTTATACGCGCAGCGCATAAGGAATGCGTCCCGTCGCAAATAAATTCCGTCTTTTGCTAATACCTACAGTGAAGCAATTATGGCGTAGCACAAGCAGATGCGATACTAAACAGAACGGCCAAATTTAGGTGCGAGGTGCCTTGCCCCGCCGCACCTGAAGAAGGAGAATTAGCCAAACTTGGAGCATATAAGTAAAGCTATGCAAATCACTAAGCTGACCGAATCTTTCGCGGCGGAAATTGATGGTACCAATGTTCAAGGTAAGTTAAGTGATGCCGACTTTGCCGAAATTGAAGAGGCGTTCCTTGCCCATCAGGTCATTGTCATTCGCAACCAGGATCTGAGCCCCGACGATCAAAAAGCGTTTAGCCGTCGGTTCGGTAAACTCGACATTCATATTTCCAGCACCAATAAGCATAAAGATCACCCCGAGCTGCTAATTCTGTCCAATAAGAAGGTAGATGGAAAATGGATCGGCGCCACTAATGCTGGAGACGCTTGGCATACCGACACCCACTACACCAAGCGTCCCAGCAAATGCACTATGTTGCACGCATTAGAAGTTCCCGAGGAAGGTGGCAAAACCGCATTTATCAATACCTATGCGGCATACGCGGCTCTCCCACTAAGCACACGCAAGCGATTAGAAGGGCTACGCGGCATCAATTCCTGGAATCGCCTCAGAAATCCACGGGTAAAGGTACCGGCGCAGCACGGAGATGGGAAAGCCGTATATGACACGGGTCATCCTGACGTGCTACACCCCGTCGTACGCACTCATCCGCAAACTGGCCGCAAAGCCCTCTACGTTTCGCCTCGTCACACGCTATCCGTGGAGGGCATGGAAAAGGATGAATCTGAAAATTTGTTGCAGGAATTATTCGCAATTCAACAGCTACCTGAACATCAATACATTCACAAATGGCAATTGGGTGACGTGGTTGTTTGGGACAATCGTTGCACGCTACATCGGGGGCTTGGAGGCATCAAACCACCTGGTATCCGCCATTTACACCGGACCATGATTGCAGGCAGCGTACCAATCTAATCCAGTTTCATTTTACACCAACAAACAAATCAGTCAGTCAATGGATCTACAGATTCTGGCCGTGCCGCACATAAGCGAGCCTATTTTGTTTGCACTCGCTGGCGCGTCATTTTGTACGGCCTTGTTTGGCATGATTACCGGGGCCGGCGGAGGGCCCATATTGCTAGCGCTAATGGCGATGGTGCTCCCACCCTCTATTTTGATCCCGGTACATACGGTGGTCCAGTTAGGCGTAGGTTCGACCCGTGTGGTGCTCCTTCGCGGATTTATCATGTGGCCCACCATGCTACCGTTTCTGGCCGGAAGTATTATAGGCGCCGCAGCAGGTGCACCAATATTTGTGCAACTACCTGGTCCTGTGCTTCAGGCTATTGTTGGCACTTTTATTCTCATAGTTGCCTGGTTGCCGACCATGGGACAGGTGGGGCCAGAAAAGGCGCGCTTCACACTCCTTGGCGGAATTGCCACCTTCCTCGCCATGTTTGTAAGTTCTACCGGTTCTTTGATCGCGCCATTCGTTGCAAGCGTCAGCCCCGACCGACGCAACTACG
>CAYZMI010000029.1:27007-28464 GCA_964479475.1 uncultured Rhodospirillaceae bacterium
GGTTCTTTGATCGCGCCATTCGTTGCAAGCGTCAGCCCCGACCGACGCAACTACGCAGCAACCACCGCTGCGCTCATGGCTATGTCACACATCATTAAGCTGATTGCGTTTGGTCTAATGGGCTTTGCTATCAGCGCATATCTGCCACTGATGGTAATCATGATTGGGACCGCAGCTCTTGGAAACTGGATCGGACGGCGCATCCTGGTACGTATTCCAGAGCAGATATTCCGCGTCGTTCTCAAAACACTTCTAACCATACTGGCCCTTCGGCTGTTTTGGATCGCGGCAAGCGATGCTGGACTGCTATAAGCTGTCCGATAGGCTATAATAGGAGGGAAACGCCTCGGCGCTGAATACAGACTTCGCTGGACAAAACCCGATATGAGCACGGGATCGAATTCTAGGACGCAAACCCACTGGTATTTTGGTAAAATTTGGCAACGACGGTCATTTGGACCGATCGGTTGCAGCAGAATTCATTTTACTATGAAGCCAATTTCCGATTGTGAATATGTGTTGAGTGCCCATATTCACGATGATTACTCTAAACAGATGAAACGCAACAACCGTAGGAACGCCAATTTGAAGCGCTTGCGCCACGATAGTCATTTCAGCCAGGCCACCTGGAGCAGTGGAAATAATCATGGTCGATAACGAAAGACCGAAACCCCAAAATAGCCCGATGCTCACTGTCACCGAGGCTAACAGAATGAATAGGGCATTAAGCAGAGCGAAGGGAATGAACAACTTATGCTTAGCAAAAAATGCTCGCTCATAGCGTTCGCCCAAGATGAGACCAAACATAAGTTGGGCAAAGTCGGTGGTCCAGGTTGGTACAGCAGAGAGTTGCACACCACTAATGGTAAGCGCCGCACCTAGGAAGATAGGCATAAGCATGTAGCCGTTGTGAAACCGGAGCTTCTCCGCCAGTCCACCTATTACAAATCCTGCGGCAAGCCACAAAATAAAGACCCACAGGTTGAACGGAAGATTAGGCACATATGCTTCACCATCAAGCGGAATTCCACCGTAAGTCAGTGCGAATGGCACGATGACCACCACTATCGAGACCCGTAAGGAATGAGTCACCGCCACCGGTGGGATTTGTGCTCCATAGCGCTCAGCTAGTACTGCCATAGCCATAGAGCCACCAGGGATCGACGCAAAAAACGATGATTTCATGTCGACGCCTGAAACACGGCTCATGACTAGTGCACCAATTCCACCAATCACGAATGCAGCGATGGTCGCTAAGACGATGGGCAAAAAATTCGCACCTAGTGCCGCTACAATCGGCGGTGTAAAATAGATTGAAACCGCAGAGCCCAAAATCACCTGTCCCATTTGCCTTCCATATGGAACGGCATGAACCCTCATTCCCAACAAATTGACTGTCGCCACAGCAATCATCGGACCGATCATCCAAGGAATTGGGGTCTCGAGCCAAGCAAATA
>CAYZMI010000030.1:0-4190 GCA_964479475.1 uncultured Rhodospirillaceae bacterium
CCGCGGCATCAGATGCACGCGACGCAATTCAACCCGGGGCACCAACAACTCATGCGTCATCGCCGGATAACGTGGCGGCCAAATTCATTTCCCAGTATGGAGATGCCGATGCTGCATTTGCCGATGCTGAACATGTTGTTTCAGTATCGATCAAACATCATCGCGGTGGTGGCCATGCATTGGAGGGACGCGGTGTATTGGCTATTCATGACAAAGAGGAAGGCTGTACCATGCTATGGTCGGCCACCCAAACGCCACATCAAGTAAAGCGTAATATCGTCGGCGTTATGGGTTGGACTGAAAATGAAATTGAAGTAATCGCACCGGATGTGGGTGGGGGGTTTGGCCCCAAAGCAATGTTCTATTCGGAAGAGGCGGTGATCCCATTTTGTGCCCGTAATCTTGGTCGGCCGGTAAAATGGATTGAAGATCGGCATGAGCATTTCGTATGTGCTAGCCAGGAAAGAGATCAATATTGGGATGTAAAAGCCGCGTTTGACGCTGAAGGTAAACTCCTCGGTGTTCGTGGTACCATGATCCATGATACGGGATCCCATATTCCTTGGGGCATCGTCTCGCCCCTAATTGCCGCTACAACCGTTCCCGGTCCCTACGTTTTGCCGAGTTATCATCTCGAAACCACCGTTGTGTTTACCAACAAGGTTCAGGTTACGCCAGTCCGAGGAGCAGGGCGTCCCCAAGCGGTATTTACTATGGAACGCTTGATGGATAAGGCCGCCGCGGTCATCGGATTGGACCCAGCAGAAATCAGGGTGCGGAATTTGATTCCTGCTGATCTTATGCCCTACAAAGTCGGGTTAATATTCCGAGATGGAAAACCAGTCACCTATGATAGTGGGGACTATCCGCGTTGTCAGGCCGAAGCGCTAGAAAAAATCGGATATGATGATTTTAGAGGGCGTCAACATGTGGCGCGGGAACAGGGGCGATTTATAGGCATTGGTATCGGTAACTATGTTGAGGGAACGGGGCTCGGTCCTTTTGAGGGTGCAACGGTCAGTATCGCGCCCTCCGGTAAAATATTCCTTTATTCAGGTGCGGCACCACAGGGCCAGGGCCACCGCACGACCATGGCTCAAATATGCGCCGAGAAATTTGGTGTTGGTATAGAGGATGTGGAAGTTACGCTTGCAGATACCACCAAGATTGCCCATGGCGTGGGGACCTTTGCGAGCCGTATTGCTGCGAATGCGGGCCCATCAGTGCATCTCGCCGCTATAGATGTTCGGGATAAGGCTATCAAAGTCGCATCGCACATGTTGGAAGCAGCAGAAGAAGACATCGAAATTGAAGGGGGAAAGGTCTACGTCCGTGGGGTGCCTGAAATGTCGTATACATTGGGTCAGGTCGCTCATGCGGTAGCGGGCGTTCCCGGATTTTCGATACCGTCCGGCATGGAACCGGGACTGGAGGCAACCCACTATTTTTCGCCTGATCAATCCGCTTACTGTAATGGTACTCACATTGCCGAGGTAGAAGTAGATATTGAGACCGGAGACGTAGAAATCCTGCGATATGTGATCGCACATGATTCAGGTAATCTTATCAATCCCATGATCGTCGACGGGCAAGTTCAAGGGGGACTGGCCCACGGAGTGGGCAATGCGCTATTTGAAGAACAACACTATGATGAAAATGCAAACCCCTTGACCACCAACTTTGCCGAATATTTGCTACCGACTGCAGATGATGTTCCAGATGCCGAAACCATCCATATTCAATCCCCTTCACCGCTTAATCCGCTGGGTGTCAAAGGTGCCGGGGAAGGTGGCACTATACCGGCAGCGGCAGCGATTATCGCTGCTGTCGAAAACGCTCTAAAGCCATTTGGAGTGGAAATATTTGACGTACCTGTGACGCCTCAGAAGCTCGTTTCACTAGTTGGCGGTGCAAAACCTAATCGGGCGATGGATTAGGTGCATGGCTGAGACTGCCGATAGAGAGGGGCGGCAAGGTACACTTTCTAGCATACGGGTCCTTGATCTGACCCAGTTTTTGGCCGGTCCGTTCAGTACGCAAATTCTCGCAGATCTTGGTGCGCAAGTGATCAAGTTGGAGGCTCCTAGTGGTGATTGGGCCCGATCATTGCCACCACATTTTGTCGGTGACGAAAGTTGTTATTACCTTTCTATAAATCGTAATAAACAGGGCGTCGTTATCGATATGAAGATCCCTGAGGGGCTTGAACTCGTCAAGTGTCTCGCCGACAAATCTGATATTTTGATGGAAAACTTTCGCCCCGGCGTCTTGGACCGGTTAGGTCTGTCTTACGATGATCTCAGCCAGCGTAATCCTGGGTTGATCTGGGCTTCAATCAGCGGCTTTGGTCAGGATGGTCCATATCGGGACCGCCCGGCCTACGACATGATTGTTCAGGCTATGTCTGGTGGTATGAGTCTCACTGGTGAGCCGGGCCGCTCTGCGGTGAGAGCCGGTATTCCACTGGGTGATTTGTCCGCGGGTATGTATGCTGCTATTGGCTCTCTTGCAGCGCTCGAAGAACGACGCTCGACCGGCAAAGGAAAGTTCGTCGACATTTCTATGCTCGATTGCCAGGTAGCCATGCTAACATATCAGTCTGCCTACTATCTCCATTCGAAAGAGGTGCCGGGGCGACAGGGTCGAGGCCACGAATCTATACCTACCTACCGATCTTTCTCAGCAGCAAACGACACTGAGCTCGTAATTACAGCCAATACCGAACGCATGTGGAAAGGTCTTTGTGAGGTTTTGGGGCACGAAGACTTGGTTGGGGATTCTCGGTTTATCACAAACGATGATCGTTTTCGGAATAGAGAGGCGTTGTGGCCTATACTGGAAAGGGCGTTTAAAAAACGTGAAGCTAAAGATTGGGTATCCTTGCTTTTAAAGGCCGGCGTTCCTGTCGGAGAAGTAAATACCTTAGCAGACGCTCTTAACGATCCGCAGGTGCGTTATCGCAATATGGTTCTCGACCTTTCCAATGATCGTGGTGATCAGACCAGCGTTTCTGGCAATCCTTTAAAATTTCGAAATGAACAAGAATTAACACATCGGTATCCGCCAGCACTTGGCGGTGATACGCGGGAAATTTTGAGTGATTTGTTGGAGTTGAGCGAAGACGATTTCGATGCATATCTCGCCAAGGGTGTCGTTCACCAAAAATAATTCGATCAAGTTTGGATTATAAATCCGGGAAGGATTTTTAAAATGACTGACGGCTATACTATCGCGCGCGACGATAGAATCATCAGATTAACAATAAATCGTCCCAACCATGGTAATATGCTCACACTCGCCATGGCTTGTGACATAGCAGCGCGTCTACGTGACATAGGTAGCGATGACGCAGTGAATGCAATTGTTATCCGCGGTGACGGGGAAAATTTTTGTATGGGGCGTGATCCGGCGGGGGCACCTGAAGGCAAACCCACGACTGCACTAGAGATCCGCGAAGCCTTGATTGAACCGATACTTGGCCTTTATGCAGCAATCCGGGAATCAGAAGTGCCGGTAATTTCGGGCGTTCAAGGCATGATAAATGGCATGGGATGTGGGGTTACCGCCATGTGTGATGTGACCATTGCAGCGGATAATTCACGCTTTGCATTGCCGGAAATGCGAGCAAACTTGCCGCCGACGCTAGCAATGCTCGCTCACCTTGATCGGATTCCACCTAAATCTCTATTACATATGGTCTACTCCACCGAAACAATTGATGCACATCGGGCAGTTGCACTTGGCCTTGTGAGTGATGTTGTTTCGCTCGGTGAACTGGATCGAGCGGTTGAAGATCTCCTCGAAAAATTATCGGGCTACGAGCGCGCTGCGGTCGTGACCTGTAAGGAATATTTAAAACGAGGTAGAGAAACAAATTATGCGACTGCCAACGATCTCGCGGGTAATGTTTTGTCGGTAGTTCTATCTTCACGGTCGTAAAATTTTTACTATTTGACCAAGAGAAATACAGCTGGTTTTTTAAGACGGTGACCGTAGTACCTTCGTCTGATTTTGACTGGTAATAAACTATTTGTTTTGGCTCATTTCACAGATTGTTTCGTCCCCTAGTCAGGCCAGGTTGCCACAAAACATCTGTTTTCCCATTGTCATTAGCAGCCCGCGCCAGAACAAACAGAAGATCGGAAAGCCGGTTTATATAAATCAGCGCTTGTTGATTGACCGGTTCAGAG
>CAYZMI010000030.1:4290-22912 GCA_964479475.1 uncultured Rhodospirillaceae bacterium
AAGATCGGAAAGCCGGTTTATATAAATCAGCGCTTGTTGATTGACCGGTTCAGAGTTTGTGAGTGTGACCATTGCTCTTTCGGCACGACGAGCCGTTGCACGCGCCAGATGGAGACGTGCCGCCAACTCATCCCCCCCGGGTAAAACAAATGATGTCAACGCCGACAACGCTTCATTAACCTTGTCAATCTCTTGTTCCAACCGCTTAACTTGAATTTCAGCTATCCGCAGTTTTCCGTCACCTGGATCGTTTCCGGGTCTTGAGATGTCAGCACCTAAATCAAATAAATCGTTCTGCACATATGACAAAATTGTTGCCATATCAGGGTTACCTTTATTTGCTTCCACGTGAGCCAGCCCGATGGCGGTATTGGTTTCATCAATTTCACCAATTGCCATCAGCCGAATAGAATTTTTTTGGGCTCGCGTGCCGTCACCAAGGGAGGTTATCCCTTCATCACCACTGCGGGTATAGATCTTATTTAGTTTGACCATTGCAAAAACGCCCCTTGGTACTACTTCATTGGGTGAGTATCAGAGTGTCTCTCTTCACTGTGTAGGCTGATAAGTTTTCAAGATAATTTATACCAAGAAGAGACGTCGACATGGGTGCTTGATTGACTAGTGCTTTCAAATTTTTAACAACTATCGGTCCAATTTTAATACTTCTTAAACGAATGGCTGCCCCCCGACCAATACCATTGGCTGTCTGTATACGTTGAGAAAACGATATCCGGTCTATATCGAATCCAATTCGTGTTGCATCACGACGATTTAGTGTGACCAAACTAGCACCCGTGTCTAACAGTAATCTAACGCGAGTGTTATTTACGTCGGCATCAAGGCGAAAATGACCGTCTTCGCCAGCTTTTATAATTACCGTACCAAGTTTTATTTCCATGGCTTGACCTGGCATGAGACTTGCTATCGTACGCGACAAAATTGGCTGTATCTCTGCCCGATAGCTGTATCCAAGAACGAGTAAAAGTCCCAAGCCGGCCCAAATAATTCCATATTTAAATCCCTTCAGTGCTGACAGGCTATGCCAACGCACAATTAAGCCCGATCCCACCAATATGAAAAGAATCAGTAAATAAACCAGCTGCGGCTTGGTTCCCTCACTGTCCCAAGCTTCCGGCCGGAATACAGCGAGCAAGTAAAGCAGCCCACCTAAGGCAATGATCCCGATTAGGAAGATCAGCCACACGCGTGGCATAAAAATTTCCCTTTGCGTTTCAAGTGTCTAGGACCGATTGGTGAAACAAACGCTCAGCTGGATAGGTTTCTGCGATCAATCGCTGGTCTTGGGAATAACTGATAAATTGATCGAGGTTCTTTCTATTAGCAGAAAATCCACTCGTCCAGGGATCGCTGCCAAGGGCTGTGCGTTGCTCCTCCAAGGCATTTCTCGACCAGGCCAATAATGAATAGTTCGAATCGTCATAGTACCCATAGGCCATAATTTTGGCGGCTTCATACATGTCCATGAGTGCACGTGGTAGTTCTGGCTTCGCATCGGCAAGTTCACGCTTTAGCGTCATGATATGCATGATTGGGTAAAATCCGTATTTCTTGAAATATCGAATTTCTTCTGATTTTGGATCTTCGTATAAGCGTTTGTACCTGTGCGGTGCCTCAAGCATTGATTGTCTTGGCTGTGGGGAGATTAGCGCATCGATTTTCCCCTCCATAAGCATTACGCCAATGTCTTGGTCTGGGCCGATGACCTGAACGGACACGTCATCGCCAAATTCAACGGGCACAGGCTCTTCACGCATACAGTACCAATCAATGTCCTCCCATCTTATGCCGTGTTCGAGTTTTAAGTCGCCTTTCGCTAGAACCGAAAGGGTAGTTTGGAAGGAATGTACGCCAATACGTTTACCCGCTAAATCTTTTGGAGATTCAATACCTGTCTCAAGGTTGACGTATATTTGGCCTGCACTGAAAAATCGTCTTGGGAATGATGGTATTCCTACAATAGGTAATTTTGGATCACGTGCTACGCTCATAACGAATGAGGTTAGCCCCATTTCTCCAATGTCAAATTCTTGATCATTCAGCAACCGGTCGTGACGGTTGGTTCCATCCCGATAGGGCATACTTTCGCCAACTTCAAGCGGTTTTAAGGTAATACCGTCGGGTGGGTCGATGGTCCCGTTGAAAAATGGTACGTGACGATCATAGCGGTTCAGCGCAATTGTAAGTTCCAAGGGATAACCTCCTTTGACCTAATCAATAGAATTCAATTGAGGACGGTAACACGATCCGACCGATCGGTGTCCTCCCATCTATTACTTTGATATGATCTTGCCCGCTGCCAAGTTTTACCACATCGTAACACCCATCAAATTACAGCGGGCCATCATTTGTCAATTTTGTTGGAAATTGCAGCAATTATAGCTCCGTTGTTCGTTATTGCCGGCATCGGTATTGTTTGGGGTCGGTCAGGTCGAGCATTTGATACCAATATGATTGGGGCGTTGACGGTAAATTTTGGCGTTCCATGTCTTATATTTTCAACGCTAACTAAATTACAGGTTTCCCCTGCCGCATTTGGATCGATCGCCGGCTATTTTACGTTGGCGCTTTTAATAAATGTGGCCATTGCCACAATCGCGTTGCGGCTTATGAAACTCGATACGGGCGCCTATCTGCCGGGCGTGGTATTTCCAAATAATGGAAATATGGGGCTTCCTCTTTGCCTTTTTGCCTTTGGCGAGGAGGGACTTGCGCTTGGCATCAGTATTTTTGTCATCGGTTCAGTGGCAAATTTTACAATCGGTATTGCGATGGTTTCTAACCGAATGGCGCCCAAAGAAATTGCCAAAACGCCTGCGCTTTATGTTGCTGTGATAGCAATAATTTTTCTGATTGTGGGCATCGATCCGCCTGGTTGGCTTGCAAATACCACAGAAATTATCGGTGGTATGTCGATACCGCTTATGCTGATAGCGCTCGGCGTTTCCTTATCTCGCCTCAAGGTCAGAAATATGGGTCGGAGCCTGTTGTTGGCCTTCCTGCGTCTTGGGACCGGTTTTTGCCTAGGTGTTATGCTCGCCTGGAGTTTCGATTTAGAAGGCGCGGTTCGAGGTGTATTAATTCTTCAATGTGCTATGCCTGCTGCGGTGGTCAATTACATCATTGCCGCGCGATATGAGCGCGCAGCCGAAGAGGTGGCTGGGCTAGTTGTAACCTCTACATTGATCTCATTCGTTACCCTACCGTTTCTACTGTATGTCGTGCTCTGAGGGGTGATGATGACAATGATCGGCGAATTGTTGGCAATTATCCTGCCAATATTTTTGTGCGCCGGCATTGGTCTGATGTGGTCTAAAATTGGGCCGCCGTTTGACTCCGATTTAATTTCTACCCTGGTCTACAAGATCTCGGTTCCTTGTCTGATAATTGCAATTTTCGCCAAAGTTACACTTACAAGGGAGGCTGTTGCTGCCGTTGCTGGGGCCGCTCTAGTTATCTATTTGCTAACCGCTCTAGTCGCTGTGTTTCTACTCAAGGTGGCGAGGCTGCAACTTCCCACCTATTTGCCTTCTTTAATATTTCCTATGGTGGGAAGTATTGGACTTCCGGTCTGTTTATTTGCGTTTGGCGAGGCGGGTCTGGCACTGGCTCTAGTATTTTTTACACTGGGTGCGATAGGAACATTTACAATCGGTGCCTCCATAGCAGCTGGAACGATCTCCTATGTGAAGCTGATTCGTGAACCGGCGGTATGGGCTGCGCTGATCTCGGTTACCTTGTTGTGGATCGATCTTGATCTGCCTAAATGGATAGTAGATACGACCGGCCTTCTTGGTGGAATGGCCATACCGCTTCAGCTTATCGCTCTAGGCAGTTCACTGGCACAATTTCGTATAACTTCTCTACCACGTGGCATCTCGTTGTCACTATTGCGGCTAGGGTTGGGTTACGGTGCAGGTTTCCTGATCGCCGAGATTCTTGCTCTCGAGGGACTTGTCCGCGCTGTTGTCATTTTGCAGAGTGCAATGCCCGTTGCGGTCTCTAACTACCTCTTTGCCTCTGTCTATAAGCGGGAGCCCACTGAGATTGCCGGCATGGTATTGATCTCCACCGGCATTAGCTTTGTGACGTTACCACTGCTCCTGATCTATTTACTCCATTAACGCTACGACAGTGTCAATGTGTCACTGACCCGCCATCCACTACTAATACCTGACCGGTAATAAAGTCCGAATCATGCGAAGCGAGAAACACTGCGGTACCCACTAAGTCATTCGGCTCCTCTGGTCTTTTGATACAGCGTGAACTTATGTTGACGTTGAGATCGTCGTCACTAAAATTTCCCTCCTCAATTACGGCGTCACTACCTGTAAGCCCCGGCGCAATTGCATTGACGCAGATATTATCTTCACCCACTTCTCGGGCGAGCGCACGGGTCATCGCAACGATGGCGCCTTTGGAGGTGACGTAATGGAGTTGCATCGGAGTACCCTTGAACACCGTTCCCGAGGCTATATTGATAATCTTGCCGTAATTTTGCTTCCGCATAATAGGTACGACGGCCTTAGTCATTTGCCAGACACCCCGGATATTTACTCGCAATACTGCGTCAAATTCGTCTAGATCAATGGTTTCGAACTTTCGCCGGGCGAGCTTGCCGAACATGGCTGCGTTGTTCATCAGCACGTCGATTTTGCCATACGTCTCTAGCGCAGATTCTACCAATGCTGCAACTTGAACTTCATCGGTGACATCTGATTTAACTCCAATAGCCTCCCCACCGGCGTCTTTCAGTTCGGCGATTATTGGGTTTGTGTCGAGAATGTCGCTCACTACGACGCGCGCGCCCTCTGCGGCGTAGCCCCGAGCGTAGGCGGCACCTATACCCTGTGCGCCACCCGTTACAATGGTAACAACTCCGTCTAACATTCCCATTTCTATTCTCCCTATTTACGGTTTGTCTTTGCAGTATTGTCAAAATTGCGGTTGTTGTCGTCAACCGCGGCATTTCCTCTATTTTGCGACATGTTATAACTTTGACAGGTTGGCCCCCGGTTAAATTGGAAATATGAATAATCGTTTTTGGCGTTATGCTCTAATTTGGATATTGTTGATTGTCACTGTTTATGTAGGTGATCAATTCATCCGTGGTGCTTTTCTCACGGCCGACGACCCTCGCCCGGTGACACCTCGCGGCGATTTAGCGGCAACAGAACACAGTACCGTTGCATTGTTCGAGGCAATTGCCCCCTCCGTTGTCTACATATTCACTGGCAATGGTGATCCGCGCAGTGGTGGCGCGGGTTCAGGGTTCGTTTGGGATCGCGCGGGACACGTAGTGACGAACCATCACGTTGTCGCAAATGCGCGAAATGTCGCTGTTCGGCTTGATACGGGGGAAACGGTAGCGGCCCGCTTCGTCGGTTCGGCACCCGAATATGATCTCGCGGTTATTCGCCTAACCGGTACACGGACAAGTTTGCGGCCTATACCCGTTGGGAGATCAGGGACACTAAAGGTCGGCCAGTCGGTTTTTGCAATTGGTAACCCTTTTGGGCTCAGTCGAACCTTGACATCCGGAATCATTAGCGCATTGAACCGCCGCCTTCCTACGGCAGACAATCGAGAGGTCGCGGGTGTAATTCAAACTGATGCAGCAATTAACCCCGGCAATTCGGGTGGTCCGTTGGTCGATTCCGCCGGGCTCCTTATCGGGGTCAATACAGCGATAATATCTGGTTCAGGTGCATCCGCAGGAATTGGCTTCGCGGTACCTGTTGATGTAGTCAATCAGATTGTACCGCAGCTAATAAAAACTGGCCGTGTCCCGAGACCTGGGATTGGGATAACGGTTCTCCCAGAAGAGTTGAGCGCGAGGCTTGGGATCAACGGGCTAATCATTGCAGAAGTGTTGCCGAAATCAGCAGCTAAAAAGGCTGGTCTGCGGGGGGTCACGGGGGAACGAATTGGTGACATCATAATTGAAGTTAATGGCCAGCCAATTCGGACCTTGGCTGAATTTACCGATGCGTTAAGGCAAGTGGGTGTAGCTGGTAGGGCTAACCTTACCATTCAGCGTGATCGAGCACGTCGTAATGTTTTGGTCGATGTGATCGACATTTCATAGGTGTATTAGAAATTCGACTGAAGAAGTTGATTTTCCGAGCGTAGGACATGACAATTAGGGCTATTATGCAACACACGTTTAAAAGGGAGCTGATATATGTTTCCCCGTAATTTTTGGTACGTCGCCGCCTGGGGTCATGAGGTGCGCCGTCAGGAGCTATTTCGCCGCACAATCTGTAACGTACCGGTTGTATTCTATCGCAGAGAAGACGGGTTACCCGTAGCGCTAGAAGATCGCTGCTGCCACCGGCATATGCCGTTGTCGAATGGAAGGTTAATAGGAGACAACGTTGAGTGTCTCTATCACGGTCTAACATATGATCCGAGTGGCACTTGCATTCATATACCAAGCCAAAAGACAATCCCGCCGGATGCGCGTGTGCGCAGTTATCCCGTAGTTGAGCGATATCAATGGATTTGGATCTGGATGGGAGATCCAGCACTTGCGGACCCAGACAATATTGAAGATTTTCACTGGATGGATGATCCGGGGTGGCGGGCAAAAGGTGAGAAGCTTGACCTTCCTGGTAATTATTTGCTTTTGGTCGATAATTTATTAGATCTGACACATTTGCAATTTGTTCACCCCACTACACTTGGGACCGACGCTATTGCCAAGAACCCAATCAATACGGAACGGGAAGGTGATTTAGTGCGGGTTACACGTTGGATTCCAGATAGTCCGCCTCCGCCATTTCTTCAAAAGGCCGGCGGTTTTGAGCCCGATGAGCATATCGATAGATGGCAAATTATTGAATATACGCCGCCAGCTTTCGTACGCCTTGACGTTGGTGGTGCTCGGGTGGGTACTGGCGCCCGGGAGGGTGATCGTTCCGACGGGGTATCGATGCGTAACCTTAATGCAATAACGCCAGAAACAGAAACCACAACACACTATTTCTGGGCGCAGGCGCACAACTTCAAACTAGATGATCCCACTGTTACTGAGTTGGTCTATCGCCAAGTGCACACCGCATTTCTTGAGGACCTTGCGGTTATAGGTGCCCAACAAAAAAATCTAACCGATTTTGGAGACGCCTTACAGCCGGGTGTGGATTTCAATCAGGATGCTGGGGGGCTTCAGGCGCGGCGTGTAGTGGAGCGCATCCTTTCCGAAGAGCAAGGGACGTTGGCTGTTCGGGCTATGGCATAGTAGGTTCTCCAGCCGGTGCTAATAGTCCAGTTTATGCTGCGCATGCTATAGGCGAGATAATCCAAGAAAACCCTGTTCTGGTATCATTCAGCCGTGTTGCCAGGGGTAGTCTGGTTTTGCTAGCTGAGGAGGTGGAGCGCCGGTAGAACTTTCAGTTTAATAAGGATGATATACACACGGTAGATCGTCTGCCTATTTAAACCACAAAAAAAACCGGGCGCTATGAAGCGCCCGGTTTGGAAGACATACTGGTCTAAACTCTAATTCCGATTGCCAAACAAATGCAGCAACATAATGAAAAGGTTGATAAAATCGAGGTACAAACGCAATGCACCTGAAATGGCAAGTTTACCCGCCGTTTCGTGATCGTGATGTTCCGAGTACTCATTTTTAATATTTTGCGTGTCATAGGCCGTTAGACCCGCAAATACGAGTACGCCGATCACTGAGATCGCAAACATCAGCGCTGGGCTCGCAAGGAACCAATTTACGATCATAGCTATAATAATGCCAAACAACCCCATGATGAGGAACGATCCCCAACCCGAGAGATCTTTTTTCGTCGTATAGCCGAACAGACTTAGCCCGGCGAAGGCTCCCGCAGTTATAAAAAAGACTCTCGCAATGCTTCCACCCGTATAAACGGCGAAAATATACGATAGCGATAATCCCATTGCTGCAGCGAATGCCCAAAACACCGCTTGCGCCGTCATAAAACTCATGCGATGCAGCCCGAAGCTCAGGAATAGGACAAACGCCAACGGTGCCAACATGACGACCCAATGGAGTGGCGTATTGTAAATTGCATTCATCATCGCCGGCGAACTTGCCGTTAGAGTTGCGACGATACCAGTCAGCGCAATGCCTGACGCCATATAGTTATATACGCGCAGCATGTAGGCGCGGAGACCTTCATCGTATGCTGCCACTCGTTGGGTAGTACCCGTGAAAACTCTTTTGTCAGTTTGAAATGCCATTTCTATCCTCGCGTTAGACGCGGTTAATACCACTATAAGTATGGTGGTTAGAAGTAAAAAATCAAGAGGTGATTGACCGCCTATTGTTTGTTAAAGCCCTATTAAACTTAATCATTACGTAGTATTGGCGCTGCTTTCTGGCCTAGAACGCGCCAAGTACTTAGTAGCGCTAAGACAACAATTATAAGGGATGCACCAATCGTAGTTACCGTTGCCGCGGCTGGTTGCAACGTCCAATCAATGCGCATGACCTTGGTTAATACCGCCCAGCCCGCAATTGATCCCATAATTAAACTTGCCGCTGCCGTCGCCATGGCTAACAAAGCATATTCGATCAGAAGCGTACTTACGATATTCCGTGGGCGTGCTCCTAAGACTTTAAGAACCACGGCATCGTATATCCGGCGCTGATGACTGCTTGCGATAGCTCCGATGAGGACGAGAGATCCGGCCAAAACTGTAATGCCAGAAGTAAGTCGGACGGCGTTGGCGATGCGTTCCGACAATTCAACCATTTTATCAAAGATATCCCGCACTCGAATCGCCGTGATATTGGGAAAGTGGTTCGAAACTTCTCGTTCTACGGCACTTTCCGCATCACGTGTCACGTGGAGACTTGCGATAAAAGTTTGTGGTGCGTTTTCTATAACTCCAGGGGAAAATAAAATAACAAAATTAATTTGCATTTCTCCCCAAACAATCTGCCGCAGATTTGCAATCTCTGCCGTAATAGGGCGGCCAAGCACATTGATTGTTAATGTGTCGCCCACCCCGATACCCAAACCTTGGGCAGCTCTTGCGTCAAATGAGATTAGAGGTGGACCAGAATAGTCAGGTTGCCACCAGGCGCCATCCACTATTTTTGTGTTTTCTGGCGGGAGCGCAGACCATGTTAATCCCCGGTCACTACGTAATACCCAGGCGACGTCGGGTGCAGCCTGTATTTTATTAGAAGGAATTCCATTCACTCGAATTATGCGACCGCGTAACATTGGGACGCGATCTAGATGCGAAACGCCGTCCACACTCTGAACAGTTTCCTCGAATTGCTTAACTTGATTTGGTTGAATATCGATAAAGAAGTACCCTGGTGCACGTGTGGGTAATGTTTCCCGGATCTGTCGTGTAAGATTTGTTTCGATCATGACTACAGCAACTAATACGGTTAGTCCTAATCCCATGGACAAAACAATATTGGTGGTTTGCGTGCCTGGCCGATACACATTTGCGAGGGCGAGGCGAAGCGATGTATTCATCGAAATAGTTTTGATTGAACTCAATCGGCTGGTCAAAATCATCACTATGTGTCCAGCGAAAAATAACAGACCAAATGTTACCGCTGCTCCTCCGACAAACCACATCGCGATAACGCGATCTCCTGCTGTCAAGATCGTAATTAACCCTAAAGAAATAAAGAGGAGGCCGATTACGATAACCATTAAATGGTTCGGACGTGCGGACCCAGGAGATACCAAATCCCGAAATAGACTTCCTGGGGCGATGTCACAGGCTCTGGCAATCGGCCACAATGAAAAAATTGCTGCTATCAATATGCCATAAGTCGCAGCTAACAAAAGCGGCGTGAAAAACAAACTGGTTTTCAAAGGAAGAGTTAAAACTTGAGATAATAGGTTGGAAGATAAAATTGGCAATATTGCGCCAATTATTAGTCCGGCAATGATGCCCAGCATTGCCATGACACCAATTTCAATTGAGTAAATTTGGAATATTAAGGAACGAGATGCCCCAATACATTTGAGTGTCGCGATTACCGATGATTTTCTGGCCAAATAAGTACGTACGGCATTACTTATACCTACACCCCCAATTAAGAGGGCGGTTAATCCTACGAGGGTAATGAATTGGGTGGTCCGGTCAATGATCCTTTGAACCCCCGGTGTCGCGCTTGTGCGATCACGAATACGCCATCCTGCATCTGGAAAGGTGTTTTCCAATTTGTTACGGAACTGTCCAAGTTTGGTTTCCTTCGGCAATTTCAGCCGGTACCTATAACTCAGCTGCGCGCCTGGGCGAATTAACTCCGTTTCTCGAATGCTGCGGCGTGAAATAAAAAAACGTGGACCATAGGCAATGGCCCGGGAACCCCCAACATTATCGGGTTCCGAATTTATGAGTGCCCTGATCTGAAAATTAGCAACACCAACACGAACTACGTCACCAACTTTCAATCCAAGCCGCTCCAAAAGTCTTGGTTCAGCAATAGCCCCCCAAGCCCCATTTCTAAAATCGAAAAGTTGTGTTGTCGAAATTGTTCTATCAAGAACCAGATTTCCATACAGCGGATACCTATTGTCGATAGCTTTTAGATAGATCAAGGAGCGTTGGTTGTCGTCGAGGCGATGGGCCATAGACCCCATTGTTATTATTTCTGAAAGGACTGCCTGATTTTTTAACCAAGAACGTTGTTTTCCAGAAATGGGGCGGTGTGAGACGCGCAACGCAATGTCACCACCAAGTAAGATTCTACCATCCTTCTGGAGACCGACAATGAGGCCTTCAGAGATAGAACCAATTCCCGCAATTGTTGCAACACCCAACGCAAGACAACAGAGGAAAATTCGAAAGTTTTTTATACCACCTTTCAATTCGCGACGGGCGAGAGACCATGCAAGAGAATAATTTTTCATCGAGCTAATAACGGTTTCAGTGCAACAGGTCCTTTGAGGCGCGGGCTTTTTGGGTGCGGCCGTCTTCAATACGAATTTCCCGCTCACATCTAGCGCCGATCGCGCTATCATGTGTGATCAGCAGCAAAGTAGTTCCATGGTCTGAGGCTATGGAAAATAGGAGATCAATTATTTTAGCTCCAGTTGCCTTATCCAAGTTGCCGGTTGGTTCATCCGCTAAAAGCACCTCAGGCGCTCCCACGAAAGCGCGTGCAAGTGCGACGCGTTGTTGTTCACCGCCTGATAATTGACCCGGATAATGGCCTAGCCGGTGATCGAGACCTACACGCGTGAGCATTGCCTCCGCTCGAAGAAATGCATCTGAATATCCCGCGAGTTCACATGGAATGGCGACATTTTCACGCGCTGTCATATTTGGTATCAGGTGAAAATTTTGAAATACGATCCCCATGTTTTCACGGCGGAATTGTGCCAACCCATCTTCATCTAATGAGGCTAAATCCATCCCTTTAACATTTACCGTACCGGAGGTAGGTCGTTCCAAACCCGCAATTACCATTAACATTGTCGTCTTTCCTGATCCTGAAGGGCCGACAATGCTTATTTTTTCGCCAGGGTGAGCTATAAAATCCATGCCTTGTAAAATATTAACTGCCCCTGCTGGACCATTGAGCGTAAGTCGAACGTCGTCTAAATAAATCATGAGTTCTGGATTAGGCTTATTTACCTGGGTCACAAATCATCCACTCCAATGTGTTAATCGGATTCTCATGCCGGCTCACACTGTTGGTTGTTTTAAGAGATATGTCGTGGTTCGTAAAATTTTCAACACTTTCCGTTTAGTAATGTTTATCACGGGCATTCTAGTTCTTACATTTCGCTCAGCCGAAGCGGTAAATTCCATCCGAATATTGGCGTTAGGAGATAGCCTGACCGCCGGCTATGGGTTGGAGGTAGAAGATAGCTTTACTTCCCAATTGCAAATTAAGTTGTTAGCTATGGGTTATCGTGTCCGGGTGCTGAATGCCGGTGTGTCCGGGGATACAAGTGCTGGCGGTTTGGCGCGTCTGGCTTGGTCCCTATCTGACAACCCGACTCATGCCATTATCGAGCTTGGTGCGAATGATGGTATGCGCGGACTTAATCCTCTGGCTATGCGGGATAATTTGACTGCAATTATCAGGCAGTTAAAGGCTGCTCGGGTGCAAATTTTGTTGACAGGGATGCGGGCTCCCCCAAATTTTGGACAGACTTATGCTGAATCTTTTAATCGTGTTTTTCCGCAGCTTGCTAAGGAGCAAGGGGTCTTATTTTATCCGTTTTTTCTTGAGGGCGTTGTCGCAAAACCGCATCTCAATCTATCAGATGGTATCCACCCAAATAAACAAGGGGTTGCCATCATAGTTGACCGGATCACCCCATATGTGGTCCGGTTGTTAAAAGACCTGAAATAAAAATGAATCATAAATGAGTGTGACTGACCAAACATTTCAAATAGCACAATCGAGTGGGGGCGATTGGCAGGATTTAACAGCCAAATGTCTTGCCGACCTTGGTGCAATTCCTAATTCTGCAAACTTAGGATTCGTTTATGTAACTGATTCACTTGATGAAGATCTGAGACAAATTCTTAATCAATTACGAGCGAAAACTCGAATCCATGACTGGTTGGGTACTATCGGGTTTGGCATCTGTACGTCTAGCACCGAATTGTTCGATATACCCGCCATGGCTGTAATGGTTGGTAAAGTGCCGCGCGATAGCTACTGCATACTACCAACTATTAACTCTACTGAGGACGATTTGCCTCCCGATGTTCTTAATTGGGCGGAGACGCATACACCTGCTCTTGGTATAGTACATGCTGACCCAAGGGTGCCTGGCCTAGAAGCGATTTTTACCCGCATTCAGGAAAAAACCGGATGTTTCCTTGTTGGTGGGATGACAGCGTCACGCGGCGTCCACGAACAAATTGCTGGGGACGTTACCGAGGGTGGAGTTTCCGGAATTCTGTTCGGTGACCAAATGAGTGCGGTCGTCGGCTTAACCCAAGGCTGTTCTCCAATTGGACCAACACATCAAGTTACAAGCGGCAGCGATAATGTTCTGCATAAGCTTGATGGGCGCCCCGCTTTTGAGGTCTTTCGAGAGGATATCGGGGAATTATTGGCTAGAAATTTATCAAAAATTGATGGTTATGTTCATGCCGCTATACCCATTAAAGGGTCGGATACGGGGGATTATGTCGTTAGAAATTTACTTGGCGTCTATCCTGATCAGGGTTGGGTGTCGATAGGAGAGCGGCTTGATCCAGGCGATCAAGTAATGTTCGTGCGTCGCGACGGCGCAAGCGCTATGGCGGATCTAAAGCGTATGGTATCGGATGTTAAACGGCGCGCTGGCGCTGTGCCGAAAGCGGCATTCTACTATACCTGCGTTGCACGTGGTCCCAATCTCTTCGGCAAGGGGTCTGTGGAGTTGAAGACCATAGCCGAAATACTTGGGGACGTGCCTCTGATTGGATTTTTCGCAAATGGTGAAATATCAAACAATCGTCTTTATGGGTATACAGGCGTTCTATCATTAATTCTTTGAGTTATTTTTGCCTGGTACGCAAGCGGGGCCCCACGTGGTACGATTATTTGTCGCTATCGCCATACCAGAAGAGCACCGATATCAGCTCAAGCGCTTGTGTCTCGGTGTTCGAGAGGCGCGATGGGTTAAGGAAGATAATTTTCATCTCACTCTAAGATTTATTGGCGAAATCGAGGAACCTCACTTACCCGAAATTGTTACCGCACTTCGTCATGTGGATAGTGAACCTTTTTCGCTTTCATTATCTGGTGTTGGGCACTTTAAAAGGGGACAACAAATTCGGTCGCTTTGGGCCGGTTGCCATCCGTGCGTTTCGTTGAACATTTTGCAAAATCGAATTGATGTCGGCCTACGTCAAGCGGGACTTTCACCCGATGGTCGTCGGTTCACGCCTCATATTACCCTTGGTCGACTTAAAAAGGGATCACCACAGTCAGTTCGCGATTGGGTAGAAGAAAATTATTTGTTTTCCTGTAGTGAATTTATGGTCGAACAATTTGTCTTGTTAGATAGTTATTTGAGCCACACCGGTGCAATTTATTCGACAATAGAAGAATTTTCTCTTACGCGCTTGAAGGGAGCTCAATAAAAGATCTAATTTAAACCTTTATGGTTTGGCCATTTCCTATAGGGGCAGAATATTTTATTTCGATCCCTGAGACTTAGTTTTAAAAATTTTTAAATATCGAGGGTCCGCTCCCGTTCCCAAGTACTAATTGTTGTGGAGTAGCTTTGCCAATCTTTCAGTTTGAGATTCACATAAGCGCGCACTAACTCATCGCCTAGCCCGTCTTTAACAATTCGACTTTTATCAAACAACCGAACAGCGTCGAGCAGGTTGAGCGGTAACTTGCGCACGCGGCGGACCCGCTGGCTTTCATCATACATATTTACATCCAACCGTTTACCTGGATCACGTTTGTTTGTAATTCCGTCTAAACCGGCCAGAAGAATTGCGGTCTGCAATAGATAGGGGTTAACTGAACCGTCAGCCAATCGTAATTCAAACCGTCCGGGTTCGGGAATTCGAACCATATGTGTGCGATTATTTCCGGTATAACTGATTGAATTAGGGGACCAGGTCGCGCCTGAGAGTGTAACCGCTGCATCTATGCGTTTGTAACTATTGACTGTCGGGTTAAAGATGGCTGCCAGCGCATCTGCTGAATTGAGTACTCCACCCATAAACTTGTATGCGAGATCGCTTAATCCCAGCTCTCCTTTGGCATCATCAAACAGATTTTTTTTGCCCGTCTTGTTCCAAAGCGATACATGCGTATGGCATCCGTTGCCGGTCAAATTGGGAAATGGCTTCGGCATAAAGGTAGCGCGGAAACCATGGTTTTCGGCTATGGATTTGACCATAAATTTAAAAAATACGTGCCGGTCAGCGGTTAAAAGGCAATCATCATATTCCCAGTTCATCTCGAATTGCCCGTTACCGTCTTCATGGTCATTTTGATAGGGGTTCCAACCAAGGGTGATCATGCTGTCGCAGATCTCGGAAATTACGTCATAACGACGCATCAGCGCACTTTGATCGTAACAAGGCTTTTCCTGAATATCCCGAGTATCTGAAATTTCACTAGCGTCAGGTTCCAGCAAAAAGAATTCGCATTCGACGCCACTTTTCATCGCGTAGCCTGCTTTCTCTGCTTTTTCGATCTGGCGTTTGAGCGCTATCCGGGGAGCCATTTCTACTTCTTTACCATCCATCCAAAGATCCGCGGCCAACCACGCCACCTCCGGTTTCCAAGGAAGTTGGATGAGGCTATTGGGGTCCGGTATGGCAAACATATCCGGATCAGCTGGTGTCATATCGAGCCATGTTGCGAACCCGGCAAACCCGGCGCCATCTTTTTGCATGCCGCTAATGGCACGGGCCGGCACGAGCTTTGCGCGCAAGCCCCCGAACAAATCGACATAACTAATCAGGAAATACTTAATTTTATTTTTTTTTGCGACAGCAGCCAAATCAATGCTCATGCTTTCCCCCCAATTAACTTGTGATGCTAATTTTTTCCCGGTATCCAGTTAGTACCGGCAAGCGGTACGCCCGCCATTGCTGCAGCTTCCACGGTTAAAGCCGCGAGATCTTCTGGTTCTAAATTAAGAACATGAGATTTGCCACAAGCCCGCGCCAACGTCTGTGTTTCTAAGATAATCGTGGATAGATAATTTTTTGCTTTCTTGGTTGCTTCGTCGACATCTAGTCGGGCCTCGAGCTCCTGGTCTTGTGTTGCAATCCCCACTGGGCATTTGCCGGTATGACAATGGTGGCAGGCACCTGGCTTAGTTCCCAAAGCCGAATAATCCTCTTCGAAAAGCGGCGCGTTACAGTTAAGTGCAATCAAAGCAGCAGTCCCCACCGAAACGGCATCAGCACCCATAGCCAAAGCTTTCGCCACGTCTGCACCACTGCGGATGCCGCCTGACACAATCAGCCGCACTGTGCGATGCATATCCATTTCCTGCAAAGCCTCTACGGCTTGGCGGACCGCCGGCAAGGTTGGAATTCCAACGTTTTCAATAAATACATCTTGGGTGGCTGCTGTACCACCTTGCATGCCGTCTAGTACGATTGCGTCGGCCCCCGCTTTGATCGACAGCATAGTGTCATAATAACTACGTGATGCGCCGATTTTGATGTAGACGGGTTTTTCCCAATTGGTAATTTCTCGCAGTTCCGTGATCTTGATTGCAAGATCATCGGGTCCGGTCCAATCGGGGTGCCGACAAGCACTTCGCTGGTCGATATCTTTGGGTAATGTTCGCATGGCGGCCACGCGCTCGTTCATTTTCAGCCCGAGTAACATTCCCCCACCACCGGGTTTGGCTCCTTGTCCGACGACGACTTCGATAGCATCGGCGCGGCGGAGATCGTCTGGGTTCATTCCATAACGCGACGGTAAAACTTGATAAACCAATAGGTCCGATGCAGCGCGTTCTTCATCGGTCATTCCGCCATCACCCGTCGTCGTACTGGTTCCAAGACTGGTTGCAGCGCGCCCTAATGCTGTCTTGGCGTTAACGCCAAGTGCACCAAAACTCATTCCTGCGATAGTGATGGGAATTTTAAGTTTAACGGGTTTTTTGGCGAAACGTTCGCCAATGATTAAGTCAGTAGCACATGCCTCGCGGTATCCTTCCAGTGGATAACGTGACATGGAAGCGCCAAGGAATACTAGGTCGTCAAAGCTCGGTACCGAGCGTTTGGCACCAAAACCACGAATTTCATATATACCTTCGGCCGCCGCCCTTTGAATTTCAGCGATCACCTCGGGAGGAAAGCTGGTCGAACTACGGATCAATCGAGGATCCTTTCGATCAGTATTGTTCGGCATTATCAAGCCTGAAGTTATAGAGTTCGCGTGCTGATCCGTAGCGCTTAAATCTGCCTGGATCTGCATCTATTTCTGCTCGTTTTAGCAAGTTTCTTAAAGTTTGAATGTGTTCTTCAGACATTTCCTTTTCTATGCAATCCGAACCGAGACTGTCGACGTTACCAGCGATAAATAATACCGCTTCGTAAATCGAGTCGCCCAAATCGTGGCCCGCATCACCGCATACCACTAAATGTCCGGCTTGGGCCATAAAAGCGCTCATATGACCAACCGACCCGCCTACCACGATGTCTACTCCCTTCATCGAAATACCACATCGCGCGCTGGCGTCACCGTAAATGACTATCAACCCTCCTTGGCCCGACGCCCCCGCCGACTGAGAGGCATTGCCGTCTACGCGTACTTCGCCCGACATAATATTCTCGGCGAGTCCTGTCCCTGCATTACCGTGAATTTTTACGCTTGCCGTTTGGTTCATTCCAGCACAGTAATACCCTACGTGGCCGTCAATCCCGACGGTTAATGGTTGCGTCAAACCAGCGGCAATCGCATGGGCGCCATTGGGATTCAATATATTAAAGACGGTATCGTTGGCGTCGGGGCCGATTTCTTGCAGTTCGGCATTGATTTCGCGCACAGATGTCTTCGCAAGGTCGATGGTGGCTACCATCTCATTCATGTTCCCAAGTGTAAACGGTTGCGGGTACCGGTTCCCATATATAAGCACTGTTGGCGCCTGGCAGATGGGCGATAGAGCGGAATTCTGACGCCATCGCAACCCAATCGTCTGTTTCGGCCATTATCGCTGGTTTGCAGGCGATTGAATCTCGTAGCACAGCAAAACCGTCCCTTGTGCCCACCGCGAAGGTAAAAAATCCATCAAGATCGACAAGTGCCGCGGTCAACGCCTCTTCTAGCGTCGCACCTTGCTGCATGCGATAGGTAAGATAACCTGCGGCCACTTCCGTATCATTGTCGGTCTCAAACTCAATATCGTGACGTTGTAGCCAAAGTCTCAGCCGATTGTGATTGGATAGTGATCCGTTATGTACCAAACAAAGGTCAATACCAGTAGAAAATGGATGTGAGTGCTGAGTTGTTACAGCGCTTTCCGTCGCCATACGTGTGTGCCCCACCGCATGGCTTCCATCCATCCGATCGAGCCCGTAGGTCGCGACAATTTCTTCGGGTCCGCCGGCTTTCTTGAAGATTTCAATTCGTTGACCCGCGCTTACAACCCGAATATCAGGCCGGTTAAATTTTAGCCAAGTACGAACGGTCTCAGCGTTAGTTTGCGCGTGTAAAAGGTAATGATCTTCAAAGTCAAAGCCAGAAACAGTGACCCCCAAGTCTGTCCCAATTGCAAATTTTAATTTGTCCCAGCTTGTACCCTTCTCAGTGCGGCGGAGTGTTAATTTTGTGCTATCTGACGGCACGGAATTTCGATAAATAGCAAGTCCGGCGCTATCACGACCCCGATCGCCCATGTTGATCAACATGGGCGATACCATCGCACCCAGCTTGGGCTGAAGTGAGGCGTCTTTTATAAATAACCCGACAATGCCGCACATTCGCGTCAGTTCTCACATATTGTGGCTCTCTGTTCACAGCCGATAGTAAATGTGCACCGTGCCTCCGTCCATCCCGCAGGAGCACGCTTGACGCATGGCGAAGGGCGTCGGAGACTCAATAGATTAAGAGGGTTGGCGTAGTGCAAAGATATTCGGCATTTCGGATTTTTCGGGAAGGTCTTACAGGGCACAAGGGTTGGAAACCTCTCTGGCGGGACCCCGACCC
>CAYZMI010000030.1:23012-26879 GCA_964479475.1 uncultured Rhodospirillaceae bacterium
GGGAAGGTCTTACAGGGCACAAGGGTTGGAAACCTCTCTGGCGGGACCCCGACCCAAAACCGTCTTACGATGTCATTATTGTAGGTGGCGGTGGTCATGGGCTGGCAACCGCCTACTATCTGGCTAAAGAGCACGGTATCTCGAACGTCGCTGTGCTGGAAAAAGGCTGGCTCGGTGGTGGCAATACTGGTCGTAACACCACGATCATACGGTCCAACTATATGATTCCCGGTAACACCATGTTTTATGAGCGATCCATGAAGTTATGGGAAAACCTGAGTCGCGACCTAAATTACAATACAATGGTGTCGCAACGCGGACAGTATAACCTGCTGCATTCACGTTCCGGGATGGATACGGCACGGCGGCGCGGCAATATAATGCGAGCCAATGGTATCGACGCAGAACTTTTGCCGCGCGATGTCGTTAAGCAACGACTTCCATATCTTGATTATTCAGTTTCTGCTCGGTTTCCTATTGAGGGAGCGCTCTATCAAAGCCGAGCCGGTACTGCTCGCCACGATGCGGTTGCTTGGGGATACGCCCGGGCGGCTGACGCGCACGGTGTCGATATCATCCAGAATTGTGAGGTCACTGGATTTCTATTCGAAAACGGTGCGATATCTGGGGTAAAAACCACGCGCGGGCTAATCGGGGCCGAGAAAATTGGAATGGCGGTCGCGGGTAATACCAGCCGGCTAGGGGCAATGGCCGGATTAAGGTTACCCATTGAATCCCACGCAATTCAAGCGTTTGTGTCCGAACCACTGAAACCTTTCATCGACTGCGTCATCGCCTCTGGAGAGGTGCATGTCTACATTAGCCAATCGGACAAAGGTGGATTGGTGCTCGGCGGGGATCTCGATGGTTACAATACCTACGCACAGCGAGGCGGCACACCGGTACTAGAAAATACACTGGTGCGTGCCGCATGCCTGATTCCTAGCCTTTCTCGTCTGCGAATTTTGCGCCAGTGGGCTGGGTTAATCGATATGACGATGGACGGGTCTCCGATCATCTGTAAGTCGCCAGTTGAGGGGCTTTATATCAATGGCGGCTGGAACTATGGCGGGTTCAAAGCAACGCCAGCATCGGGCTGGTGTTTTGCTTGGACGTTGGCAAAAAATGAGCCTCATGAAGACAATTCGCGCTTCACCTTGGATCGTTTTCGGCGCGGCATTCAATTGGATGAAAAGGGCGCGGGACCGGTCCCGTACGCACATTGATTATGGACTGTTCAACATGCTGAGGATCCACTGCCCAGTGTGCGGTCTGAGAGACGAAACGGAATTCGCCTATGGCGGCGACGCATCAGAACATATGCCGGAATTAGCCGACAAGGATCACGACCTTTGGCATGATTTTATTTTTCTAAGGAATAACCGGTTAGGTCTCCATACGGAATATTGGCATCACGTAGTGGGGTGTCGACAATGGCTAATCGTAGATCGCGATACGGGGACACATTTAATTAAGGGTGTGTCTCTAGCTCGCGATCGAAGGGATAAAAGTCGTTTATGAGCCGTCAACCCAACCGATTGGCTGAGGGCGGCCGAATTGATCGAACGAAAACACTTTCTTTGACTTTTGATGGGCAGGTGATTAACGCCAATCCTGGCGATACATTGGCGTCTGCTTTGATGGCAAACGGTGTCAACTTAGTCGCCCGCAGTTTTAAATATCATCGTCCACGAGGCATATTTTCCGCCGGTGTAGAAGAGCCAAACGCGTTAGTTACTTTGCGAGCGGGCGCACGTACGGAACCCAATTCCCGTGCTACCGTCATCGAAGTTTTTGATGGGTTAGAGGCAGTTAGCCAGAATCGATGGCCTACACTGAAAGCGGATTTTGGTGCGGTCAACAATTTAGCCGCCAGGTTTCTGCCTGCGGGGTTTTACTACAAAACTTTCATTGGGCCGGGCCGAGGAACCAAGGCCTGGATGTTTTACGAAAAATTTATCCGGCGTGCTGCAGGCATGGGGCGGGCAACCAAAAACCCAGATCCTGATAAATACGAAAAGGTCAATGGATTTTGCGATGTACTCGTGATTGGGGCGGGCCCGGCGGGTCTATGTGCCGCGCTTAGGGCGGGACAAACAGGGGCCAACGTCGTGTTGGCAGAGCAGGATTTTGAAATCGGTGGATCGCTTCTCAGCGAACCGGTCGACAGTGATGGAGCTAATTGGCTTTCAGAAATTATTGATCAGCTTACAGCGCTTCCCAATGTCCGCATATTAAAGCGGACGACGGTTTTTGGCGCATACGATGCTGGTGTCTTCGGTCTCGTTGAACGGGTTTGGGACCATGTTGCTGAACCACCTCCGTATCAGCCACGGCAACGTTTCCATCTGATCCGCACTAAAGCGGCCGTGTTGGCGGCCGGAGCCATCGAGCAACCTTTTCTTTTCGGTAGCAACGATTTACCGGGTGTAATGTTGGCTGCTGCGGCGCGCTGTTACGTTAATCGATTTGCGATTTTGCCCTGGAAAAATATTGTGGTAGCCGCAAACAATAACAGTGCCTTTACCGTCGCCCGTGATCTTGCTGCAGCGGGGGCATGTGTCACCTATATTGACGGCAGGCAAAATATTGATGCCGAGATAGCCAAAACACTCAGCAACCATGGCGTTGAAATTATAACGGGTCACGCTATTTGGCGCGCTCGCGGACGACGACGTGTCACTGCTGTGGATATCGTGGAAAATCAAGATGGAAAAGTTGGCGGACAAGGGGCAACACGTCGAATTACTGCCGATTTAATTGCTACCTCAGCAGGTTGGGCGCCGAGCTGTCATCTATGGAGTCACCTTGGCCATAAGCCGGTATTTAATTCCGACGCACGTGTATATTTTCCAGACGAAGCAAAAACGCCCCAAATGTTCTTCGCGGGCATGGTGGCATCGGATGGCTCCGAGAAGAGTATACCTTTCAATTGGTTTGATGCCGGCAGCCGCGCTGCTGCCTATGCCGGTTTCGAGAGTGCGGATGCCGGAATTTCTCCCATACTTGCCAACATTGTAGATGCCATGACGATAACCAGTGGACTGGCTGATGGTCCTGTGATCGCTCAACACGGTTCTAGCAGAGGTAAAGTTTTCATTGATTTGCAGCATGATACGACTTTAGGGGATGTTGAACTGGGAGATCGTGAGGGGCTGAATTCGATCGAACATATGAAACGTTATACGACTGCCGGTATGGCGACCGACCAAGGGAAAACCACTAATTTGAATATGTTGGCCAGCATGGCCCAGTTGCAGCGAACGTCTATGGGGGAAATCGGAACGACCCGATTTCGCCCCCCCTATACGCCGGTTTCTTTCGGAGCTGTGATCGGCCACAGCCGGGGACTACATGTGGCGCCTACGCGTATTGGAGCAATTCAAGATTGGCACATCGAAAATGGTGCGGATTTCATAGCGGCCGGTGCGTGGCAGCGTCCTTGGTATTATCCCCAAGAAGGGGAAACATTAGTAGATGCTTATATCCGGGAGGCAACTCACGTCCGACGACATGTCGGACTGGTCGATGTCTCGACTCTCGGAAAGATTGCGATCCAAGGGCCCGACGCGTCAACGTTTCTCGATCGAGTATATGCGAACGGTTTTAAAACGCTTAAAGTGGGCCGTATCCGCTACGGTGTCATGTTGCGGGAAGACGGTCTGATTTTAGATGACGGGACCACCGCACGGATTGCCGACAACCATTACCTCGTGTCCACGACCACTGCCAACGCCGCTGCGGTTTTGTCTCGCCTTGAATATTTCCATCAAACAGCGTGGCCCAATCTTAAAGTTCATCTGACCAGCGTAACAGATCAATGGGCGACAATCGCAGTAGCCGGCCCTAAATCCCGAATGCTACTGC
>CAYZMI010000030.1:26979-28054 GCA_964479475.1 uncultured Rhodospirillaceae bacterium
ACAGATCAATGGGCGACAATCGCAGTAGCCGGCCCTAAATCCCGAATGCTACTGCAGGACGCATCCCGCGGTGCTGATCTTTCAGCGGCATGTTTGCCTAATATGGCGATTATTGAAGCCGAGATTGAAAAGATCCCAGTACGAATTCATCGCATGAGTTTTTCGGGTGAGTTGGCCTATGAAGTTTATGTGGGATCGGGCTGGGGACACTCGGTATGGGTAGCTTTGATGCAGGCAGGAGATTTGTACGACGTCATACCCTATGGCACGGAGGCGATGGGGACATTGAGAATCGAAAAAGGCCATGTGTCCGCTCCTGAACTCGACGGGCGAACGACTATCGATGATCTCGGTATGGGAAGAATGGCGAGTAAGCGTAAATCATATATTGGGTCCGCATTGCGTGGACGCGAGGCATTGTGCGATCCGGACAGGTCAGTTTTGGTAGGAATAGAATCTCTCGATGATCAAAATAAACTCAAACCGGGCATGTTATTGTTTTCGGATGGCGTTGAGATTTCGGGCCATGGTGAAGGTCACGTATCTTCCGTCACCTGGTCTCCTGCACTAAATCGACATATCGGTCTCGGGTTATTGGTCGGCGGGCCCACACGGCACGGAGAGACTATCTGCTGTGTCAATATGCTCGAAAATGAAAAATTTCCGGTGCGCGTAACCTCGCCGCATTTTTTCGATCCGGAAGGGGAGCGCCAAAATGGTTAAGTTTCGATCGGCACTGGAAAGTCGCCTAATTTTGGGTCGCTATGGTGCGGAATGTAGTGCTCCACCCGTCCGTTTGTCGGAAGAGCCACTAGAGAAGTTTTTTCAGATCGCCGGCTGGCCAGGAGATTGTGAAGAAAAAATGATGCCTGTTTTGTCTGAGTTGGGGTTGCCCGGTATGGGCACCGTGGGAAACACACAATATTCAAATGGGAAAAGTTTTTTTCGAGTTGCGCCGGAGAGGTTGCATGTGCGCACCCAAAACTCAGAAATTTGGAATTGGGTGAGCCAATATGCAGAAGATAATAATCTTAGCGCTCTCGATCTCTCACACGCGCGGACTATAATTTGTTTG
>CAYZMI010000031.1:0-1285 GCA_964479475.1 uncultured Rhodospirillaceae bacterium
GATGTCATTACTTGGACTGAGACAGACGAAGGTTTGACTGAAGATTGGCATACCGTTAGATCGGGAAAGCTGGGCGGCGTCATTCTCCTGATTGACACCACAGATGGCGCTCTGATTGCTATTATGAATGACAACCATATTCAGCATATTCGCGTGGGTGCTACGGTTGGCGTCGCTGCGAAATATCTTGCGCGAGAAGATTCAGAAATATTGGGTATCATTGGTTCAGGGCAGATGGCACGCGTGTATGCTGAGGCGCTTTCGATTGTACGTCCAATCAAAGAAGTACGAATATATAGCCGTTCACCCGAGCGCAGAGAAACCTGTGCCATGGAACTTTCGAAAAAATTAGGCCTCAAAGTATTTGCTACCGATACCCCTGAAGCGGCAGTTGCCGACGTAGATATTGTGGCCACCTGCACCAACGCTGCTCGACCGGTTTACCATGAGCGGTTTCTCAAAACTCATCGGCCAGGGGCCTTTATCGTCAACGTTCGCCCAGACGAAATGGATGACGAGACGCCAAATCTCGTTGATAAGGTTATTGTTACCGCCAAGGCTGGTTTGTTTGATTACATCTTAGGTTCTCAAAAGGACCGTGATCGGAGACCTTTGGATCGTTTCTATCGTCGGCGTTATGTAAGTGTTGAACGCCCCACGCTTTCCGATATTGTAGGCGGAAAATCCCCTGGCCGTGAGCACAACAACCAGGTCATATTCTACGATATGATGTCCGCAGGCATTCAATTCGCCGCTGTGGGACGCATTGTATATGAAAAAGCTAAAGCTTTGGGCATGGGTGTTCCTATTCCAGGCGATTGGTTTTTACAGGATCACTAATGGTTGCTGTCCCTTGACAGTGAACACATGGTCGCCTGTGATGATTCCCAAACGATCCTAAGGGATATCTTAATTTTGTTTCACCTTAATTGTTAAATTCCCTGGCATAATTGTCCTGTAAATAACTTAGGGTATTTTATTATGGTCAACCCATTCGCTGATCAAAAAAAGTTTATGGACGCGTGCGACCAAACCACTGACGGCACGATAAATGACAAACAATATGAGCTTTACAGAAATTTAATCGCTGAAGAAGTTGGGGAATTAATTGAGGCAGTGCAGAACGATGATCGTGTAGAACAGTTGGATGCCCTGATTGACATCCTTGTTGTGACAATTGGGGCAATTCATTCCATGGGAGCAGATGCCGAGGGTGCTTGGAAAGAAGTATTGCAGACAAATCTAGCCAAAATTGATTCTAAAACGGGTAAGGTCATCAAAAGAA
>CAYZMI010000031.1:1385-27996 GCA_964479475.1 uncultured Rhodospirillaceae bacterium
CATATCTCCCGATGGAAGTTCCAATCTCGGAACGCGGGCTGATCCTGGGTTTCCGACCTTTTTCTTAAGGCCCACAAATTGCGAAATATTGATCGCCTGGTCAGTATTTGAATAATTCGAAGTTTGATTAGCTGATTGTGCTGCCGATAGTCAATTTCCTGAAAGGCATAATTCCGTTTGAGCAACCATATTGCCTTAGGGACAGAAGGCATGTAGCTGTGATAACACGCAATAATGCCGCCGCGCCGAAGAAGTTGATTAAAAAAATACATCTCGAAAGCGAGGCGGTCGAAAGTCTCCCAACCGTCCATAAAGATCAAGTCAAAGCGTTCTCCCGATAAAAAAAGATCCGGAAATCTCGATTACTGTTAGAACGAATGAGGCGGTGCTGACCAATTTGTCCAGCGTTGCGTAGAAGAGATAGGCCTTGGTCAATACTTTGGTCATTATCTAAGCAAACATAGGTTACGTGCCCATCTCGGTCGGCTATGGCCGCCGACATGTAAATAGCACTGCTAACTGTAAGGAGCCCAGTTTCTAGACAAGCTTTGAAATTATTTGAACGTATTAACGAATATAATAAGTCTCCTTCGTAAGGGGGACAGAACGGCAAATTATCTTGATAAGCCGAAGTTATAATATTCCGAACGTTCAAGGTTTTCTCCAGAGGTTTGTACTGAAGAAAGCTCTTTAACCAATGCTTCAAATTCCGCTCCACGTTCTCGCGCTTACGCATATTTTCTAATTTTGAGGGCAGAACGAAGATACGCAAAATGCGAATGGTTGACGTGCGATTTACGTACAAATTGGCATAAAATTATGGGCAACTAGATCAATTTAAATAGTTAAATTCGTATTATCTGATGAGGCGGTGACTATTTGTCAATAAATCTACAACTTAATATCCCAGAGCCGTGCCGTCTTTACGCGGATCAGAAGCACCGCGCAGTACCCTTTGTTCCCAGTCGATCCAAATGGCTTGGGCCCCACCTATGGGACGCTCGGCAAGCACTAGTTGATGACCTAGAGCCGTGAGACCTTCGGTGACGTTGCGAGGTATTCCACTTTCAGCAGCCACCAATACGCTACCTGTCATTACATCCGGGAATACTCGCGCAGAGTCGATTGCCGCCTGCAAGTCAAAGTTCCAATCAATCAAACCGGTCAATAAATGGGTATGCCCAATGGCTTGGTAGTGCCCGCCCATTACGCCGAAGGGCATTTGCGTCCGCCCTTCTTTAACTAACATGCCAGGAATAATTGTGTGGAGGGGGCGTTTATTGGGAGCGATGCAGTTGGAGTGACCTGGTTTAATAACAAATCCGGTTCCTCGGTTATGGAGTACGATACCGCTTCGAGGTGAAACCAAACACGACCCAAAGGAAGCAAAGAGGGAGTTAATTAAGCTAACTGCATTGCGTTCCCTGTCCACGACAGTCAAATAGACCGTATCATCGTGTTGTGGTAGCTGAGACGGCGGTAACGGGTCTAGAACGGATCCCATGTTTATGAGCGCCCGATATTCCGCTGCGTATTCGTCAGATAACCAATAATTCACCGGGATTAGTGAAAAGTCAGGATCTCCCAATGCGGCGTTGCGGTCGTTGTAAACCAATCGTGCGGTTTCGATTTCCAAATGGTATCTTTCGGTTGAATTTGGGCCCAAGGCACTAAGATCGTATCCAGACAGTATTTTTAGCATCGCTAGAGCGATAATACCTTGGCCCGGTGGTGGGCACTCGTATACGTCGTAACCGCGGTAGGTTGTTTTGACGGGGTCGACATACCTTCCTTGCACATTGGCAAAATCTTCCAATGTGTGAAGTCCGCCTAGGCCTTTTAAATAAGCAACAATGTCTTCAGCGATCCAGCCCTCATAAAACCCCGTACGACCGGTCTCCGCGATCTCTTCGAGTGAACGAGCGAGCAACGGGAATTTCATAATACTGCCGAGCGCGGGTGCTTTCCCACCGACGAGATAGTAAGCAGCAGCTGTTGAATCTTGGGATAACCTAGTTTCGGTAAGTTCCCAGTCTCTCTGTTGTCGATCATGTACAGGAAAGCCGTCTGCTGCAAAGCGGATTGCCGGTTGTAACACGTCGCCCAGCGATTTCGTTCCATGATCCGAAAGAAGTTGCGCCCAAGCATCTACTGCGCCAGGAATTGTGACGGAGTGAGGACCATGTCGATCAATTACTCTAATGCCACGTTGAATGTACCAATCCGGTGTTGCGGCGGCTGGTGCCCGTCCTGCGCCATCAAATGCTATAACGCCATGTCCATTAGGAGAATACAGACAGAAACAATCGCCTCCGATACCTGTTGAATGCGGTTCTACTACGCATTGAACGGCGCAGGCTGCGATAGCGGCATCCATTGCATTGCCGCCATCGCGTAGCATGTTAATCGCGGTAATAGTTGACAATGGGTGCGATGTTGCCGCCATACCTTCGGTGGCGAAAACGGTCGATCTACCGGGTCTATCGAGTGGGCGAAGACTTTTCATGATGCACGAATTTAGAGTTACCTTTTATATTACTTTTCGTCCATGTCTTCATCGATACGAAACGAATAGGCAGCCCACCTCGTGCTTGCTTTAAATTTTTGTAAATATTTTATAGTTACCACAGTCTCTCCAGATAACCCGGGCTTTCAACCAAGAGGGTCGATAATATTGCAAGCCTGGTAATTGAAAAATTTTGTATTACCCCTTTCGATGAATTCAATATTTCGATTGATTTAGCCTCCCACTATCGGCTTGCCTGCGTATATGTGGTAGTGTCCCCTTACGGAGGCCTACCATTTTGGAAAATAATTGGACCCGATCAACTAACGAACGCACGCCTGCAAAATTGGGGCAGCATCTGGTGGATCCCGCAGATTGGCGGCCGCGGGATATTCTTGGATCAGATACGTGGATTTATAGGCTATCCCATGCAGAGATTGACGAGATCGAGCAAGCGGTGCGTGGTATTGAAGCGCGGGACCTCGATATTTTGTCCATTGCCCAATCAGATTTTCCACTGCCACATTTGGGCAATGCACTGATGGAAATTCGTGATGAGCTGATCAATGGGCAAGGCTTAACACTCATCCGTGGGCTCGACCTTCTGCGTATGACCAAGGCTCAATTTGCTGTGGCATTTTGGGGAATTGGCACCTACTTGGGCGAGGCACTCTGTCAGAATGCTGGGGGTCATATGCTGGGTCACGTGAAAGACATAGGCGAGGACTACGCAAACGTGCGTGGTTATATGACCCGGGCCCATATGCCCCTTCATTGCGACCAATGTGATTTCCTTGCTCTAGCCTGTTTCCACAATGCTAAGTCAGGTGGAGAACACCTAGTCTGTTCTTCTGTAGCGCTCTACAATGTAATGTTGCGCCGTCGACCAGATTTGGTCGAGATACTCGGTGGACAATTTTATAGGTCACGGAAAAATGAGATACCGCCCGGCGAAATTGAGCCGTGGGTGAAACAACCTATATTCGGGTTTCATGACGGATATTTCGCTGCACGTGGGGTAAGCGATGCTATCGAAAAAGCGCAGGATCTACCCAACGTACCTAGTTTGACTGATATCCAACGAGAAGCCCTGCAAATGTTTCGTGATGTCGCCCTTGAGCTCGCAGTAGAAGTTTCTTTCGAGCAGGGGGATCTGTTTTATTTATGTAACCATGTAACACTTCATTCGCGAAATGAATTTTCGGATTGGCCGGAACCCGAACGCAAGCGACATTTACTACGTCTCTGGCTCTCGACAAAAGGTGGCCGCCCCCTACCGCCTGAAATCGCTGAACGGTCGGAGGGGGTTTTTGTCGAAGGAACTGTATTTACCGCACCGCTTGACGTAGCTTAGCGCATGAAAGGGCCAAGCTATGCCACATGATATCTCCGACCAACCGCATTGGCATGAGCCAGGGCGTGATATGTATGCCGGCACGCCTTCTTGGCCGAGATTAAAGACGCCTTACGACGAATTTATGGAGGCACAAGAGATTCCTATTTACCGGAATATTAGTGTCTCTCGTCTGCAAGAATTACCCTTAAAACCATGGACCCGGATGGGAGGACGAGGCAGTTTCATACAGCTCATTGGTACTGAAGGCCTGTGGGGCAGCTATGTTGTCGAAGTACCAGGTGCCGGAGCACTTAATGCCGAACGCCATTTTTACGAAGAAATTTACCTAGTGATGGATGGGCGGGGGACCACCGAAATTTGGGTCGACGGACAGCCCAACCCCGATGTATTCGAATGGCACCGCGGTTCGCTCTTTTCCATACCTATGAATACGCACCACAGGATCGTCAATTCGTCCGCACAACCGGCGATGTTACTTGCGGGGACTACAGCGCCGAATATGTTCAATTTACTCCATGAAGAAGCCGCGATATTTGACAATCCGGTGCACCTAAAGCGCCGTTATAACCCAAACGGTAATAGTTTTGAGCCGTTAGAGGGATTAGAGGAAGATCCGACACGCGGTCTTGCGATGTGCCGCACCAACATAATTGCGGATGTTTTTAATTCCGAACTCTATCTCGATAACCGCCGTACGCCCGGGTATCGCCGTATGGAACCTAAAATGGCGGAAAACGCGTTCTATCAATATATTGGACAATTCCCAGCTGGGCGCTATTCCCGGGCCTATTCACCGGGGTCTGCGGCGGTCTTTATTTGCATTGGCGGTAAAGGATATTCGTACACTTGGCCGCAGGATTTGGGCCCTACACCTTGGCAGGATGGAAATGGCGACGAGGTATTACGAGAAGAGTATGACCAAATCAGCATGATTTCTGCCGCACCTATGCCTTTTGGCTTGTTTCACCAACATTTCTGCACTGGTGATGAACCGTTGCGGCTGCTCGCATGGTATGGGCCTAACAATCATCGCGCTCAAACAGCAGGAGTGCCGGGTGAAATGGTTGTCGACGTGGGTATGATAGATATTACCGAACCCGGTGGTACATCAATCCCCTATTGGTTGGAAGATGCACATGTTCGCGAGAATTTCGGACGGGAAGTAGCGACAGAAGGCTCCACAAATCGAATGGAAGATCATTTTTACCACGAAAAAACGACCTACTCATTTGCGGGCGGTTGAACCATGCGGAATAAACGACAGCGACAAACGTGAGTAGCGAAGACGAAGGCGGCCGCATCGTTTTTGCTAACCCTAAACGCAGCTTGGCAGATGAAGAAAAGACGTCGCTAATCAGCGTGGGTGTCGATATTGGTTCATCGACAACGCATTTAGCCTTTTCCCGCATTAGGATGGAACAACGCGATTTCGCTTACGTGGTAGCAGAGCGCGTTCTTTTATTTGAGTCAGATATATTCCTCACTCCGTATACAGGCGACAACACAATTGACGCTGACGCTTTACGGAGATTTGTTGCTGAACAATATTCTTGGGCAGGACTAACTTCCGATCAGGTTGATACCGGTGCACTAATTCTCACAGGCGTCGCCGTGAGGCGGAAGAACGCTCGTTCAATTGGTGAGTTGTTTGCGGTTGAGACTGGCAAATTCGTGTCAGTTTCAGCGGGTGATCGTTTAGAAGCAGCGATGGCGGCATACGGTTCGGGCGCGATATTAAACTCGGACCAAGCCAACGTGACAGTTCTCAACATTGATATCGGCGGTGGTACAACAAAATTCGCGATTTGTGATCTTGGGAAAATAGTCGATTTAACCGCTGTGGACATAGGTGCACGGATTATCGTGCTGGATAAAGAGGGCAAACTCACGAGGATTGAAGAGGCCGGGAAAATTTTTGCTTCAGAATGTGAGGTAACGCTGACAATAGGTGAGGTGCCGCCCTTGGGTTCGTTGGAAAGGATATCCGAACGCATGGCGGAATACATTGCAGAAATTGCTGCAATTGGCCCACTCTCAAAGGAAACGCGTAATTTGTTGCGCTTACCCGCAATGAATTGGAGTGGGAATATTGACTGCGTCACCTTTTCTGGTGGCGTGTCGGAATATGTTTACGGTTACGAAAAAAAGGAATTTGGCGATCTTGGCCCCCTACTGGCGCTCGCCATTCGACAACGTATGGAGGGCGCAGGTGTACTGATCATGGAATCGGTCGAGAGTATTCGGGCCACTGTTGTTGGTGCATCGCAATACTCAATCCAGCTTTCGGGGACCACCATATTTGTGCACCCCGAGAATATATTACCACTTCGGAATATTCCGGTTGTCGCACCAAATTTGCCATTGACCCATGAATGTTTTGATAAACGCATAATTGCGCAATCGATTGAAAAAGCTCTTATTAAATTCGATCAAGAAATTAACAGTGGTCCGCTAGCTATCTGTTTTGATTGGATGGGCCCTGCGAGTTTTGCTCGTATCGACGCATTTCTTAAAGGGGTTTTATTAGGCCTTTCGACTATTGTCGCTGCAGGTCATCCAGTGGTGTTGGTTTGCAAAGGAGATATTGGGCGCGTGTTTGGTTTACACCTCTCGGAAGAATTGGATGCTGCGGTGCCGATTGTTTCGATTGATAGCATCACGCTAAGTGAATTCGATTTTATCGATATCGGCGCACCACTTACGGGTTCTGCGGCTGTACCCGTCGTCATTAAGTCGCTGCTATTTCCAAATAGTGTGGGTCTCGGTACCAAATCTCTATAGTAGCGGATGGCTCTTTGATCTATGTCTTAGCAATGGCTCGCGGTAATCAATTGACGTTCTTGTCCAATCCAGCAGTAGGACAAATGCTTCGATTGAAGAGATTATAATTTATCCCCGGCCAAAAAATGGCATTTTCGTCGCCATCACCGTTATAAAAGGGACGTTCGCGTCTAAAGGTAAATTGGCCATGTAAAGGACAGCATCCGCTACATGTTGGGCGTCCATGCGTGGTTCGGGTGTGGTTTGCCCGCTGGCCTGAAGAAAACCTGTATCAGCCGGATCTGTCATTTCGGTTCTCGCATTGCCTATATCGATTTGACCACACGCAATGTCGTGACTTCTTCCATCAAGTGCAATTGATTTGGTAAGCCCCGTAATTGCATGTTTTGTTGCCGTATAGGCTGCAGAAAATGGTCGAGGTGCCTTTGCGGAAATTGAACCATTATTTATAATTCTTCCGCCACGTGGGTACTGTTCTTTCATTAGCTTGATTGCTTCGCAGGCGCAGAGAAAAGTTCCCGTAAGATTGACGTCAATAGCCTCTTGCCATTGCTCTATTGAAAGTTCTTCCATAGGGATGGCTGGTGGCATGACGCCGGCATTATTGAACAAGACATCTAGTCGCCCAAATGACCGATGAGTTGTTGAAAACAATGCGTTTACCGCATCAGGATTTGTTATATCGGTTGGGCAAGGGATCACGCGTCCCCCATCGTCATTGGCCGCGGCTGCTGTTTCCTCCAGAGCCACACTTCGTCGCCCAGCAATAACAACATCGTAACCGTCGCGTTGTAGAGTGAGTGCGACAGTGCGTCCTATTCCACTCCCAGCTCCAGTTACAATTGCGATTCTTTCCCTAGTCGCCATTGGCTGTATACAAATTCAAGTTAGAAGGGTTTAGCGGTTGGTCGCTAAATTTTATTCAAATATCGTTACGTTCTATAGAGGATATACGACCGAATCAGGCAGTCGTAACGTGTCATAGACAACCCGTTTTTCTTTAAACAGAAGCCGGCCTTCCTCCTCTACGATCAAATCCCGGTAGTTTGCGGCGACGAGCAGCATAGTGTCGCCATCCGCTGAGGTCTGATAAATTGCAACGTTGGTTCGCGCGAAAATTCCATCCGTGTCTAAGCCTTCAATTGAAGTGCCGCTCAATACATGGCATAGGGTACGCGGCGCAAATACGGCAGCGTTTTTTGTAGCTGTAGCACGATCGACTAGCATGGCCCGTGACTCAAAACGCATGACGCCTAATTCCTGTCCGCGGGCAACATTATCTCGTGCGAGAATCGCGTAAAAGCAACGTTCAGTGAAAAAATTTGGCCATTGATCAATGTTTCCATCGTCAAGGCAATGGACGTAGTCCTGTAAAAGCCGCTCAACTTGGTGGCGGATTAAATGTGTGTCGCCGTCTGATTCCGACGAAATTGCCAGTTGCCGCGCCATCACGGCACCGCTTTTTCGAAGCCCATGATTTCACGATAGCGCATGTAAAATCCACGTATCAAAGCTTCGGTTACCAGGCAATCACCAGATTGTGCATCCTTGCCGTCAATTTCCAACACGGAGGCGGTGCCTTCAGGTGCGGCGGCTAAGCCGCGCTGGCTGAACTCTAGTGCTTCGGCATCATCGAGGGTCACATAACCCGCCGAGCCCATGAGATTGGCCTGGCGTAAACGAAGGGTGTGCATTTCTTCGTCATCGTCTTCAAATCCGAAGAATGTCCAAATTAGTTCGTGGCTTCCTGGACCTTTGGGTATGACATGCCGGGTTGCTAAAGTATTAGATTGCGCTTGGACAATGATGCTGGGAAACAATGTTTGAATGGCAAGTGTTACGTCGTCAGGAAATTCTTTGCGTGGTTGTACTAGTTCGTGATCCGTGAGCTTATAATCCGGCGCTGCTACCTTAACTCCACCATAGTCGCTTTCGGTATCCTCGGTGCCACGCTCGGTCATTAGTACGGTGTGACCTTTGCCATCGTCAAAATAATAGGCGCTCTTTTGATCAAGTCGGAACAACCCAAAAGAAATCAAAAATAGATGCAGAATACCTGCGTGATATGGGTCTCTCAGATTTTCCATCTGAAGTTTCCAGTTACTGTCGATTACCTGGCGCTGGTAGCCAACGATTCGGAGCGGGCTACCATCAAAAACACGGGTGAAGTAATGGAGATTGTCCGGCCCGAGCTCCTCAGTGACGGATTTCATGTTGTGGTCAAACGAAGCAAACACGACCCCGTTAACATTCTCTACTTTAAGCTTGGATAGCCCATGTTTCGACATGTCGAAATCTTCAGGGAACCCGCCTTGGCCCTTATAGCCCCGGCGAAAGGGTACGCTTTGTAGATCGCCGTCTAGTGAATAGGTCCATTGGTGATAGGGGCACATGAGAGTGTCGCCAGCATTGCCTTCCAACGCTTGACAAATCTGTGCACCACGGTGCGCGCATCTATTTTCCACCACTGCAATTTCACCGTCTTCATTACGGATCATTAACACTTCGCGTTCGCCAATAAAGTTCCGCCGGAAATCACCCGGGTTGGGCACCTCACAATCGAGCCCGACGTAGTTCCAAGTGGAGGCATAGAAAATACGTTCGAGTTCTAACCGGTAAATCTCCTCATCCTCATAAACCTTAAAAGGCACCCGCGTGGTGTCTCTTCCAACGAAAATGTCTTCATTTTTGCCGTGCTGTGTGCCGTCCATATGTCACCTTTGTTCGAGGCCTTGAATTCGGCTCGACACTACCGCAGCGCCTGGTTTGTCTCAAGTTCCCAGGAACAATTGGCTGGTTTCCTATTTTCCGTATTTATGGCACCGTTTAAATGAGTAAAAGGGAAATTAAATATGTCGGCAGGGTTGGACGGCGGCAAATTTCGCATTCGCCATACAATGATCCGGGTTAAGGATCTGGAGAGGTCAGTAGAGTTCTATACTGATCTTCTCGGCATGAATGTGATGCGGCGCCGAGAGAATGTGGTACGTGGCGAAACCGTTGCCTACGTTGGATACGGTGATGAAGATAGTTGCCATGCGCTTGAGATTGTTCAGGAGCAACAACAGCCACAAGAGTTCCGTCATGGCAATACTTATGGTCATGTTGCGCTTGGCGTACCGAGTGTTGCAGACTTGAGTGAAATGCTTAAAAGCGCTGGTGTGGAGTTTTCGGTCGAGCCGCAACAGATCCGAGAAGGTAGCCCTAATTTGGTGGCTTTTATCAAGGATCCGGACGGTTACGAAGTAGAACTTACCGAACGCCGTTAAATTTGGATTCGCAAAATTAAGGAGACTAACAATGAGTGTCGCCCGTCATTCGAGACCCCCTGAGTTGGAGAAGGCTACCCTGGATGAAATCATGGGAACCTATGTAGGCCGATTCCGCGACAAATCACCCGACTGGGAAGCATTTGAGGATGCTAAAATTGAAGGGTTTAAGCGCGCTCAGCACCGTTTTATCGGTGCCGGCGGATCCGGTAAACATGCCGACCCTAACGCCATTCCAGCGCGTGCCCATACTCTGAGTATCATGTATGTGGAACCTGGCCAGGGTAATGCACCGCATACTCACGAGGTGGAAGAAACATTTTTTGTTTTAAAGGGATTACTCGAAGTATTCGTCGAAGACGAGGAGGGCGACCGACGAACCACCACACTAAGTCCTTGGGAATGCATTTGCTGTCCGCCTGGCGTCATTCATGGCTACGACAACACTAGTTTGGAACCTGTCTGGTTTCAGGTCATGCTCGGGCGTGGTCGGCCTGATACGATGGGCTATACAGACGATGAACTATTTGCCCGGCGCGACGCACATCTGAAAGCGGTCGAATAAATTAGACTGCTTCAATTTGAAGCCGTTTGTCCCGATTACGTAACCATATAATTAATGGAAGTGCGAGGAGCACCATCCAGGCTTTACCCACGACTTGACCGGCGAGAAAATCTAAATTGCCGAATGCGAGATAGAGGAAAATTGCACTGTCGATAATAAGTCCGACGACGCTACTGGCGGCCACGGCGAGTACTAGGCGGCGGCGTTGTAAGGGGGTGTAAACAGCACAATCTGTCAATTCCGATAGCAAGAACGCGACACCCGATGCGATAACCAGCGCCGGCGGTGCCAGCCCAGCTGAAAGTATAGCGCCAACTAGAATAGCGCCAATTGCCCATTTTACGCCTAGCCGGCGTTGAACTAAGTCACGTAGGACTAAAGCGAGACCAATTACTGGAACACCGCTGGGCGCGGTTAGACCCGGCGCGACGGGTATTAGGCAGGGGCCGTTTGGGACGCAAGTTGTTCCCGCGTTTCCGATCAGCCAATTTGCGAAAGGAATACACAGGACAAAACATGCGAGAAAGATAAATCCTTCCATGCGAGGATGTATTGTAAATGTTGCCATTCGTTTTCGTTTTGCAAATTTTTTGAGCCGTCTTCACATCGATGGCGCGCATTGACTAACCGGTGTTGACTGGGATTTCAAGAGGAATAAGCCCGTGAAGAGGTTGAGGTATAGACGCCTATCAGATACTAAGAGCGATATATAACAAAAACACTCACCGATATTGGATTTAAACCTACGGATTTGGTGGTCCGTAGCCTGGATGGTCAGGTGGTGGCTCATTCACGGTTAGAACAGAACGGTCACCGAACCTTTCCTTCCATCGCTCAATTACTTCCGGATTGAACACGTTATTGGGTACTTGTCCTCCAAGAGCCTGAAGCACGGCGTCCGTTGCCCATTTGTATCCCGGACCCAAGCCGCTCGCCTGATTTGACGAAACCATGTGGGGGGACATCATTATTTTGTCGGGTACTTCCCGCAGTGGCGAGTCCGCGAGCAACGGTTCATCCTTAAAGGCGTCAATCGCTGCGTATGCGATTACGTTGTTTTGAAGCGCATTTGCTAGCGCACTTTCATCCACATTGGCGCCACGCGACGTGTTTACAAAAATAGCCGTTGGCTTCATCTTGGCGAACTGCGTGGCATTCATCAGGTTAGTTGTTTCTTTTGTGTTTGTGCAATGCATCGTAACGACATCGGATTCAGCTAAAAGGGTGTCGAGATCTACCTTTTCGCATCCGTTTCTTATAAAGCGTTCGTCAGCTATATAAGGATCGCAAGCGATGATCCGCATGCGCCACGGAGCGAATAATTGGGCAACACGGGCACCTATACGTCCTAAACCAATGATCCCCAGGGTTATACCTGGGTAATCATCAGTGGTTCGACGGCCCAAATAGCTTCCCATCAAATTTGAATCCCGCCATTTGCCCGCTTTGACCTGTGCATCGCGCTGTGAGAGCTTCTTTATCGAAGCCAGAATAAATGCCACTGTACCTTCTGCAACGCCGTAACAGTTAGACTCCGTCGGTGCATGGGTGACTAGGATTCCGAGGTCTGTTGCTGCCTCTACATCTACGTCGTCAGTACCAACCGTACATTTGGCAACAATTCGTAAATCCGGATTAGCTTCCATGATTTTGCGCGTGATGGGGCTCGACCGAATAGACGTTCCCAGGAGGGCTTCGGCGCTTTTTGCAACCTCTACCATTTCATCTTCATTATTCCCTTGGGGCGTATGCCAATCGGCGTCGCCGATGGTTAGTTCGCAGCTGTAATTCTCCAGCTTCTGGTTACACTCTTTGGCGGAATCGGGTTCGGCGAACACGAAAATTTTAGGATTACTCATTCAGATATCTCCCTATCACAAACGCGCTATAGGCCCTCGGGCCTATTAGTGAAATTTTCTTTATATAACGAATTTAGCAAATTAAGCGTCATGTGCCAGCCGGTGTGATTATTCTTGTTCAACCCTTATCAAACACCCATGGTATCTGAGATCAAGGTGGTTACAAAATAGGAGGTTTTCTCTACTAAAGCGTTAAGTGTCACTTGGGTGGGTTAAGAATATACGTGCCAATTATCTTCCGGTAGCACAATCGTTGCCTTTTCGCCCGTGGCGAAATCTGATTCACCTGGGAGCCGAACCATTAGGGTAATGCCCGATACTTCCACTTCAAATAGAATTGCATCCCCGAGATAAGATTTTGTGATCACTGTTCCCTCTGCGGTGCTTGAACCTTGGTCTTTGTCCCGGATTAGCGACAAGTGCTGCGGTCTGATAGCCAGTGTCACCTCGCTCCCAACCTGGCAGTTGGAAGGAAGGTCATGGTCGCGAATTCCGAGGGGGCACTCTACTTGCCCCGGCCCGGTGACTATTGCCTTGATGAAATTCATATCCCCCACGAATTGGGCGACAAAATGGTTAGGAGGCCTTGCATAAACTTCTTCGGGTGAGCCAACCTGCTGTAACTCTCCAAAATTCATTACGCAAATTTTGTCTCCGAGACTTAGCGCTTCCGCTTGATCGTGAGTCACATAAAGGGTGGTCACGCCAATGGACGTGGCAATTTTTTTTAGTTCAATCCTCATTTCCTCCCGCAAACGTGCATCCAAATTGCTAAGCGGTTCATCCATCAGCAAAACCATAGGCTGTGTAACAACTGCTCTTGCAAGAGCTACGCGTTGCTGTTGACCACCACTCAAATCTGTGACCGGGCGTGTTTCAAGCCCATCCATTCGCACTAAACGAAGGCTCTCCATCACCCGCTCTTTTATTTGATGTTTAGGAAGCCGTTTTCGGCCATCGGTCAAAGGTAAGGCTACATTCTGGTATACGTTGAGGTGAGGCCAAACGGCGTAACTTTGAAAAACCATCCCGATGTCGCGGCCTTCTGGTGGCACAAATTCTCCACCCTCAACTGAGTTGACCATTTCCCCAGCGATTTCAATAGTACCGCTATCTGGCCGTTCTAGGCCGGCCACACAACGCAACGTCGTGGTTTTTCCACAGCCACTGGGCCCCAAAAGCACAACGAATTCATTTTCGCGGACATCAAGGTCAATTTTGTTTATCGCCCGAACTAACCCGTGATCGGAGGGGAAAGTTTTTTCAAGGCCGCGAATGGATATTATTGGGTTATCAGACATATCATTAGGCCATTATTTACAAATTGTTGCCGTTTACATTTCCGCTGACAATCTACTTCTTCGTGCAAAGCGCCAACTTATTACGAGGAGCGGTAGAAACGCGACCAACATCAAAACCGTAATGGCCGCCGCAGCGGTTGGCGCACCCATGGTCCAACGGCCCCAAACAATCGCGGGCAAGGTCACATTGTCTTGACTAATAAGAAACACGGCTACTGTCATTTCGCGATACACAAGGAGCCCCGTCCAAATCCAAACGGAGAGCATAGTAGGCCGTAACAAGGGCACCATCACCCGCCGAATGGTACGGGTCATTGTTAACCCAGCCGTGTAGGCTGCCTCTTCAAGCTCTTTATGTATTTGGATCATAGAGCTGTTGAGTGCCCGAGTGCCAAAAGGTAGCCATACGATCACGTAGACCGCCACAAGAATCCACACCGTGCCATAGATGGGAAGATAGTTTTGCACCACATAGAGTGCGAGCAGTAGGGCACCGACTGACATCACAACCCTAGGAACCGTGTGGGGCAGGAATGCGCCAAATTCAAGTAAATAGCGGGCACGGGTACGCGATCGGACTACCAACCATGAAACACAGAATGCAAAAAAGAGGATGACCGGTGGCACGACCGCCATCAGGATGACCGTGTTTTTTAGCCCACGGAATACATATTCCCAGTTCATCTGCTGGAAGTTGATTAAAGTCAGTAAATCAAGAGCCTGTATGCTTGGCGGGGTGATGTACGGCATAAAAGCCATGAACGCGACTAATAAAATCGGCAGTAGGAGCCCAATGAAGAAATAAATACAGATGAAGGCCCAGCATGCGTATACCCATCGGCCCGAATTAATCTGCTTGGCTCGGTATCCTTTACCGGTGATTACCTGATAGCGCTGGCTCCGTCGAAGCATCTGGACATACCAAATCGTCAGTGCTACGGCCACGAATATCATTGCAGTGCCTAGTGCCGCTGGGACACCGTACTCGGGGAGACCATCAGGCGGGAAAGCCTCAGAAAATACGAATGTGCTGAAGACGTAAATGTTACTGGATAGGCCAATTACCGCTGGAATATCGAAGGTTGCCAGCCCTATGACAAAAATATAAATCAAGGCAGCCAATATGGCGGGCCGTGCCAGCGGCAAGGTTATCCGCAACAGGGTCCTGCGGAAAGTCATGCCAGCAGTCTGGGCTGCTTCTTCAAGTGCCGGGTTCATTGTCCGAAAAACTTGTACACTTAGCACGAACGCTAATGGGGCCAGGGTAAGACCCTCAATGAGACCCATGCCAGCAGGAGTTTCTATGTTGATGACCCAACTGTCCTGACCAAATATCGCTTTTATTAGTTTATTAACCAGGCCAATCCGCTGATGCGCAATGAAGGTCCACCCCATCCCGATAAAGATGGGAGGGACAAGAAGACCGGTTGTCATCATCGCATAAATAAGTTCCTTGGGGCGTATGGTGGTACGCTCGGTTATCCATGCAATGGGTAGCCCAATTACTAGAGATACAGCCGTGGTTGCCAAGGCGAATATTAAGGTGTTTTCTAGGACTTCGTATACGAATGGGTCGCCGAAGATGACAAGATAATTTTCGATGGAATACTCGGCTTCATCCGTGCCGATAACACCTGTCTGAAAACTAACCCAAACGAAGACGGCAACGATGCCAACCAACGCAACCATTGGCAATAACGACAATGGTAGCAACGGCGAAACCGAAAAGCGGATGGAGGAAAGTATTCCTTTTGTGGAACTGCGCTTTACTTGTTGCATTGCTAACCGTTCCGAAAAACCTTCCTCCAAACCAAATTATTACCCAATTTGATCCTAGTTTCCTGAATTTTGGATATATTGGTATCCAAAGCTTTAAAACTGCAAACCGGGCTTACTATGCTAATTTATTATAATATTATTTGCGTCCTCTACGACCGCGGACGATTTTCTTGAACTTTTTCTGATAAGCCCTGAGTTTGACGCCTTTTTTTAGTAACATTTGGTGGCGCTGCGCGGTGCTCCGGACGAATATAGCGTTCGGGTGTTTTTTCTTAAATTTATCGACGAGTTCCTTCGATTTTGATCCTGGGTAGATCTGAAGGTCATACGCACCGTGTTTCCAGAGAAGTTTCTGTCCTACCTTCGTATGTTGGAAAGCAATAAACAATTTACCAACATTAGGGTGCTCAGAATTTGCGGGAACGCCTAAATTAATCACATTATTCCGAACAACTTCTTTCGGCACTGCGTGGTCCATAGGAGCACCACGCCTCTGATAGCGAACCGTTGCATCGCGTCCACAGTCGAAAATCAGCATAGCAAATTCACCGCTAGCGAGCTTATCCAGACTATTACAGCCAATAAATCCACCAATTTGTGGTTTAAGGCGTTTCATATAATCCGTCATAAACTTTTCGCCGAAAAGGTCCGGAGCGGCAAATTGGTAGAACCCGGTCAAATACGGCGTTATTGCAATTTGCCCTTTCCACTTGGGTTTCATGACGTCTTCAATGCTTGTTGGCACGTCGGCGCCCTTTACCAAGTTAGTATTATAAACAATACCTACCACCCGCGACATAATTGCCATTCCAACGCCTTGTGGGTTTACCCTATTTAAGATTGCATTGGGCGGCGCAGGACGTTCCATTAATGCTTCCCAGTCGACTTTCATGAGCAGCCCACTTTTTAGGCCCGACATCATATGACTACCACTACCTAGGAAGGCGTCAGTACTTGATGGCTGCTTGGTTTTGTATTCCTGGGTCAGTCGGCCCAAATTTGCGGGGAAACTTCTGCCTTGGGTAAACTGCAGTTTAAGATTTGTACCATATCTTTTGTTCATATGATTGAGCATGTCTTGGATGCCGACATCGGCACCGAAATGCCCTTCAGTCCATAAAAGCTTTAATACCCCTTCCTTCTTTGCACCTTCGATCACTTTCTCAAGCGCTGCAGAACGGGCGTTAGCCTCTCCAAAAGCTAGAAAAGAAAAAAAGATAAAAATCGTGCTGACTGCGCCGCACAGGCGTCGCGATTTTGACAATAAACGTCCCAAAATCATGGCAAGTCCTCCTAGTAATTTCCCTTGTCGTTAGTGCCTTATGAATGGCGACTAAGAGCGTCAACCACCAACTATGACGTGTCAATCCAATTAAACTGATCCAAAAAAGTTGCCGAGCGGTGTAAAGGTGGCGAAAGTGTGTCAACTAGCAGACAAATTAACGGTCTGCGGCATCCGATTAGGTTAGTTTACCGTTACACAATCCCGTGTGCATAAGGTCAGATGCTACCTATTGGTTCATCTAACGGGACGGAACCATCGCGTGTTTCAAATTCAATTACCCACACATCCGGATCACGTTGGACCGCACGACGTATACGTTCATCCGCCTGGGCTTCGCCAATAATTTCTTCCTTGTGGGCAGGATACCAGGACAGGTTGCCGTCCAAATCGCGCATTTGTGATAATAAGCGGCAGCCAACTCCTGACTGATAAATTTTTAGCATTACTGTGCCACCCATCTTTTCACCTTTGTGAATGACGACGGCCGGAATTGCGGCTATTGAACAGCGTTTTAGGTGGGCTTCAACCCAAATGTGGGTCGGCAATCGGTCATCAGCCATTAGTTCCCCTTAACCCCAGGGGCCGAGCAGAGGCTCACCTATATAGCTGTCGGACGTTGCCTCAATTACATCTGGCCACTCACCCGGTGTGACTTTGCGGCGATGCTCTGCCAATCGGGGTTTACCGTCCCAGCCCACTTGTTCCATGGTGGCGTATAGCTGGATTAATTGTTTATCGGGATCCAGCACGAAAGCCGTGTAATCGATACCTGGGTATAACTCTCTTGGGATGTCCTCGCGTACTTCGTAACCCTGTTCGCGGAAGAAGCCGAGGGCGTTTTTGAGCTGCTGGTAGTTGGCTAGCCGAACCGCAAAGGCAAAAAGATTTGAATCTTCCCGGCAACCCAAAGCTTTACGGAGTGCAAGTGGATACAGTGCCATGGAGTGATGTTCGGTGTTATTGCGAAGGAAGACACACCGATGTCCCTGATAGTTAACAGTTTCGGTTTCTATAAAACCTAGTGTGTCCTGATAAAACGCGATGGCGGCATCCATATCTTTGCAAAACAGCCGGACCGGGCCAATCTTCGTGATCTTGAAGGGGCGTCCCAGCTTAATACCATTGACGTTGTATTTTTCTTCCAGAGGTTCGATATCGCGATAGCCGGACAATAAATTGGAGCCCTTGGCCAGTGCATTTTGGACTTCCTGATACTCCGAAATCTGGGGCAGATCGGGAATTTGGCCGAATTCCCGATCATGCATGTCCCAGGGTTTGGAATGACCGTTCCAACCAATTTGTTCGATACCGTAATAGAGTTCATTTTGGAACCAATCGGCATCCATTACGTAGGTGTGCCAATTGGATCCTGGCATGTCCCGCCCCGCACGCGTTATGTTTGCCCCTTGATTGCTGAGCCAAGTATTAGCGTTGACCACTTCCTCCAGACTGCCACACTGCCAGGTGATCTGGTTGACAGTAATATTTTCTTTCCAGCGTCCCAGTTTGTCGGTGGCACCCCGAAAGCGGTGGTTATACAGCACGAAGGCATGGTGGTCGTGGGAATAGCGGAAGAAATAACCTTTTAAGTCGCCAAACGGCTTAAACTCATCGGGAACGTCCCGGCCATCAGAAAATTGGTTGCGGATATCGACGATCTTAAAGCCTAGCAATGCGTGATAAAAACGCAGCGCCTCTTCCATCTTTATGGCGTTGATGCCGAAATGGCCAAGCCGTCTGATTTTGAAGGGCCGGTCAAGCAAAATACCGCCCACGTTGAATTTACCATCGATTTTGTCGAGCATGCTTTTTTCCTGCCAAATAATTTCTGCAGATGCGGAGCGCTACCCTTCCATGACCGACCGTCTTCCGAACCACCAAAACAGGAGGATTAGTGGGGTGAGGAGTGCGGTCATGACAAGCGTTGCCCCTGCTGCAAGATTAATTGCGCTGGCCTGCCAATAACTCCAAATCACAGCGGGCAACGTTATATTATCATGGCCTGCTAGGAAAACCGCGACTGTCAGCTCCCGATAGACTAAAATTGCGGACCAAATCCAGACAGCCATCAGCGTCGGCCGCAGCAGTGGAACTAGGATACGCCAGGACGTCCTGATTGGAGATAAACCCGCTGAATGGGCTGCTTCCTCGAGTTCCTTGTGTATTTGGAGAAGTGCGCTGTTGATCGCGCGCGTGGCAAAGCTAATGCGTGTGATCACGTACACGATCGCAATTAGCGTGACGGAGCCATAAAGTGGGGCAATACCCTTGAGGACGAAAAGCGCGAGTAGAAGCGCTGAAATGGCGAGTATCACTTCCGGCAAAGCATGTGGAAGAAACGCACCGAACTCAAGGACATAGCGGCTTTTGCTTCGGCTTCGGACGATTAGCCAGGAAATGGCGAATGCCAGCACGAGGGTCGCAAACGGCACGGTTATTACGAGAATTGCCGTATTAGTCATACCTCTTAAGACGAGGCCCCAGTCTATTTCCTCTAGAAAAGGCTCAAGCGTCATAAGACTGAACATCTTAGCCGAAGGCGGTGCCAGATAGGGAATGAACGCTGTATAGGTAATGAGCAGAAGCGGCATGATCTTGGCAGCGATGAGATAAATAAAGACGAAGCTCCATACGACTTTTCCCCATACTCCAATATTGATGAGGTTTGGCTTGTAGCCTTTACCCGTGACAACTCCGTACTGATCGCCTTTGCGCAATACATTGCTGTACCACCAGGTCAGTAGGACTGCGACGAGAATCATCATTACGCCCAGAGCCGCTGTAATTCCGTGCTGCGCCATTTCTTCGTCGCCCGGATTCGTTTTTTCATAGATAAACGTGCTGAGCAGGTAAACCCTTGAGCCCAAGCCGATGATGGCTGGAATATCAAAAGTTGCGATGCCAATCACGACGATATAAATCACCGCAGCGAGGATCGCCGGCATGGCGAGCGGCAGGGTAATCCGACGCAAAGTGGAGAAGAATCCCAAACCGTGAATTCCCGCGGCTTCTTCGAGAGAGGGGTTCATCGCGCGAAACATTTGAGCCGTCAGGATGAAACCCAATGCCGCCAGGCTAAGCCCTTGCACAAATCCCATTCCTATGGGTGTTGCGATATTGAGGGGAGCTTCCGTAAACCACAGGTAGTCTACGGCCCACCGGTTAAGAAAGCCGATCCTCTCATGTGCGAGGAAGGTCCATCCCATTGCTGTATAAATTCCGGGGATTAACAGCCCTAGGGTCATAATGACGTAAATCCAGCTCTTTCCAGACAGTGTCGTACGCTCGGTAACCCACGCGATGGGCAAGCCGATCCCCATAGCAATTATAGTAGCAGTGATGGAGAAAATTATCGTATTCGAGATTACTTCGACAAAGATCGGATCGTTGAAGATGTCAACATAGTTGTCGAGAGTATATGTTGCGTCCGACGTTCCCAAAATTCCGGACTGGAAACTAATCCAAATTAGCACCGATACCAGCACTAAAATGACCAACATTGGTAGCGTCGCAAGCGCTATCAATATTGGGGACGAATTTTTATGCACGATGGATCCACATGGTTTAGCGAAAATACTTCAGTTTAAACGACGCAAGTCGGGGAGTAATACTCCCCGACTTGACGCTAAATTCTGAAGTTCCATGTTATTTTTTCTTTTTCTTTTTCCATTTTTGCTTGAGGATTTTTTGGAGACTTTTGCGGAATTTGACGTAGCCCCCTTGGCTGCCCAACCATTGGGGTGAATTCATGACTACTTTAGCTCCAGCAGCTTTGGCCGCCAGCAGTCTCTTCCGCATATGCGATTCTGGATAGAGCGGGAGATCCAAACCATTCTTTTCCCACATCCATTTTTGACCTGCCTTGGAGTGCAGGTAGGCCACGAACAGCGCCGCAGAATTTGGCGAGCTAGAGTTTATCGGCACCATGCCGTACCGCGAGTGCGAGATCACGGCCTCCTTCATGAGCGCATAGGCCAGCGGCTGGCCGCTTCCCGCATTCCTAACACGGTTGACGTATTGGTCGCCGCAACTGAAGACGAGCATTAAAAATTCACCGCTAGTAAGACGATTTACTGCTCCGCAGCGCATTAATCCACCAATATGGTTGGTTAGGCGCTTGGTGAAGGCGGTCATAGCTGCATTTCCGAGTACATCGGGCATGCCGAATTCCCTCATCCCCGCCGCATAAGGCGTAGATGCGATCTTGCCCTTAAATATGGGCTTGAAGACATCCTCAAAGGTTTTGGGAATATCGTCGCCCTTAACCAGGTCGGAGTTATACATTATGCCAACCAGTGAACCGGCTGAGGCTAGACCAAATCCGCCAGGTGCAACTGGGTTAAAGCCTTCCCATTTGAGCGGTTGGCGTTCCAGATAGGCCAACCAGTTCATTTTGCGCAGGATACCCACCTTGCCACCCTTTAACGCTCCGCCTGAATTATTCCACAATACGTCAGAGCTCGCAGGTTGGCCGGCTTTTACCTCACGGGTAATCTTCGCAACCATTCGGGTCATGGACGGGCCCGGCGTAAACTTTGCCTTGAGATTAAGGCCATACATTTTGTTCATCGCGGAAACGACGTGCCTAAAACCCTTGCCGCCGCTCAGGCTGCTTGAAGACCACATGGCACGCAGTACTTTTTCTTTTTTTGCACCTGCTATTAATTCTTTTAAATTTTTAGGTGCGTCTGCCGCTGCCGCTGGACCTAAGGTTAGCATTGCTGTTACAGGAATAATTGCTATTCCCTTCCAGGGAATAAATTTATTAGACATTGTACATCCTCCTTACCTTTCGCTGTTTAAGTAATTTGTTGACTACGCGTATCCCTACTACTGTTTATGCAACGATTTGTTCTTTCTCGTGCAATCCATTGTAAAGTACCTGATCTAAAGTTATGCCTAGTTGCCTGCTATTGATGCATTAATAAACTTGGTATTTTTGTCATTTGCGGGAAATATCATGACATCATCGGGATCAACCGCAATATGCAATTGGTTCTCCCGAAGTTTTGGTGCCACTCGGCTTTTTCCATGTAATACCGAGTCAGACGAAGATGCTTCAAATGTGTACTGGTCTCCAAGAAATACGGTATTTTTGAGGTCAGCTAAAATATGGTTTGGATTTGGGCTATATGCCTCTTCAGGAAAGATCAAATTCTCTGGCCTTATGCCCAACCAGACGTTCTTGTCAGGCACATCTCTCTCTGATGTTAAAAACTCACCGATCTTTGTTTTCACGGCGTCGCCATCCAGTTCGCCTGGCAGCCAATTGACTGTGCCAAAGAACTCTGCGACTTCCGCACAGTTCGGTTTGTTATATAGGTCCATCGGTGAGCCGAATTGCAATAGCTTACCAAAACTCATCAGAGCAATTTTGTCAGCGACAGCCATTGCTTCTATCTGGTCATGGGTTACGTAAAGCACTGTGGCGCCTAAGTTTTTTGCGAGATCACGGATTTTACCGCGGACCTCTTCTCGGAGACGAGCATCTAGATTGCTTAGCGGTTCATCCATCAAAAGTACTCTGGGGTTTACCGCTATCGCTCTAGCCAATGCGACGCGTTGTTGTTGGCCACCGCTTAACAAGGTTGACGGCCGGTCAATTTGTTCCTCCAATTGCACCATGGCAAGCGCCTCTTGCACCCTTGAGCGAACATCCTTTCTGGCTATTTTTTGGGCACCTTCTCGTAATGGCAACGCCACATTGTCAAAAACTGTCAAATGTGGCCAGACCGCATAGGACTGAAATACCATGCCAAATCCGCGGTCTTGCGCCGGAACCCAAACAGGTGGTTGGTTCGAAAACACTGTGCGGTCGGCTACCTTGATTGACCCAGTATCTGGTGTTTCTAGCCCGGCAACAGAGCGTAGCAGAGTTGTTTTACCTGACCCACTGGCGCCGACGATGACAAAAAATTCTCCTGCGTCCACTTGTAAGTTAAGATTGCTCAAGGCGGCGACCTGGCCGCCCGTAACGTCAAACACCTTTTGAAGTTGGCTGATTGAAATCAAGATTTCATCCCACAACAGCGACGCTGCACTTTTGAACAGCGATGAAAATTAGAGCCTACGTACAAAATTACAATTGCGCCAGAGCGAACTTAATAGCGCTAATCGCTAGTAATTTTCTATATCTCATTTTTGAGTTATTCGGGGCGAGAAAGTAAACGTTGTGATCTAATTTTCAGCTACGAATAAATTTTCCAGGTGGGGCTTTAGCATAGGCACTGTTTGGAAAAATTTCGGAGTCAAGGGTCTCAAGATCAATACTCATGTGATCACGAAGGACGGCTTTGAAGAGCCCCCGCATGTCACTGGTGGGCGCGAGATCCCGCTCCTGAAATAGACTATCGTCTGAAAGACCCGGCCAACGGGAGGCAACGCGACCACCGGCTACCGCACCACCCATCAAAAACGCAGCACTAGCCGTACCGTGATCGGTGCCGCGCGATCCATTCATTCGTGCAGTGCGGCCGAATTCAGTGACAGCGAGAATTACCGTATTGCGCCAAGCAGTGCCCAAATATTCCGGCAGTACGATAAGACCTTGTGCCAATTGCGAGAGATTTCGTGCGAGGCGTCCTTCGTGGTTTCCCTGATTTAAGTGGGTATCCCACCCACCCATTTCTAACACTGCGACGCGAGGCCCATCTTGCGCGGCCAATAAACGGCCCGCTGCCTCTGCGAGCGTTTTAAAGCGTCCTGGCCGACGCAGATTACCACCCTTCATTTTGATATCGCCGAGAAGTTTACCCGTCATCATTTGCGCCCGCCGACCCTCTTGTAACGCAGGACCCAAATGTGGATCGCTACTATAGAGGTAAGATAGCTTATCAAGTAGTGAGTCGGATGACTGCGGCAGACGTGCCGGAGCCCAAGATGCTACGGGCACTTCACCTCTTAGCACCGGCGGTAAATCGTAACCCACTGCTAAACCAATTCTGCTATCGCCGGTTTGCAAGAATCGCAAGGTCCTGTTGAGCCAACCGTCCGGCGTTTCGTGGGCCCGCGTTGCACCATTTTCGAGAACATCTTGGGCGTCAAAATGGGATCGAGTTCGTTGCGGTACCGCAATGGCGTGAACAGGTAACAATTCTTCCCTTTGGTAATATGTCATGAGCGGTTTGAGGGCTGGGTGTAGACCAAAACGACCATCTAAATTAAAGGCGCCCCCCGTCTTTCCCGGTGGCGCAATTGCTAGCTCTTTCCGTAATGTTGCGTAGTTTGCGTCAGCGTAAGGCGGTAACATAGCGAGCCCATCCAAACCACCCCGCAATATTACGAGTATCAAGCGTCGGTCTGTGGGAACAGCGGAAACTGCAAGACCAGGCAGACCTGTTGCGGTGAGGAGACTAGCACCCGCGGCTCTAATCAAAAATTTACGTCGCGTGCTCATCCGTTATCTCCTTTGGAACTCTGAACTGGTCAGAACCAGGGATAAGGCCTCACGTCGGCTTTCGGCACGGCTTATTGCAGAAATGGTTTTCTGTGAAGCGATCGGCGCAAAAGCGATGTCAGCCAATGCGCGTGCGTCCAAGCGATTTGCAACTCGTTTGGCCAAGAGTTCCATAAGCTCAATGCGGCGCATTAATGACTCTGGACTTATCCAAGCGTCAGCAGTGTCAGCCCATCCGGCGGGCGAGGGGGCTGCAAAGGGCATCTGTCCCAGGAGACGTAAAGGTCCAATGATACGGCGTGAGGATTGAGGTAGCCCCACCAGCCGAAAAGCCGAGATGAGGAGATCATTAGGTGTTTTAATTTTAGTCAAGGGCTGTTGCCATGCATCGGTTAGCATTACCAATGCCTTAGACATTTCCTTTAAGTCTCCATCTGTATCAAGAAAACGTGTTTTTAAGACTTTCACGGCGGAGGGAGGTGGTATGTCTGCGATAAAATGGCGGGCTAGTTTTATCGCTATGAATTTGGCGGTAGATGAATGAGACGCCAGCATGCGGAGTGCCGCTTCCCCTTCCGAGGTACCATTTTCATAAAATTTGTGACCAAGGAGAATTTTGGTACCAGGTTCGTGCCGTCGATCGAAATAGGCAAAGGCACCTATTTTTCCCCGTCGCATATTACCAACAGACCAACCGGTGAGAATTTTTGCTAGGGAGATCACATCTTTTTGCGTATAACCGCCACCCACACCTAGCGTATGTAGTTCCAATAATTCGCGGGCTAGATTTTCGTTGAGACCACGTCCTCGTCGCAAACCAGCCCGGGAATTGGGGCCGATAGACCTGTAGTTGTCGAGATAAATTAGCATTGCCGGGTGTTTCGTGGCTGCCAAAAGCATATCGGTGAAACGGCCGGTGACATGGGGTCGAATGGCTTCGCGTTCAAAAGCGGCTACGATTGGCCTAATCTGACCTTTGGTCGTGGATACTGTAAAATGATTGCTCCAGAATTGGACCAGGCGTTCGCGGAAAGGCGTATTTGTTTTGACAGCGGCTATGGTTCGCTGCGTAGCTTCGCGGCGATAAAGTGGTCCCGCCTTCTCTTTACGAAATTTCATCCTGGCTTGGCGATTGCGCCGAATTTTGATGTATTCTGCTAAGACGCTTTGGCTATCCGGCATGCCGCTTAGGTGCGCTATGGCTCCGTCCGCCGTTTCCAGCTGAGATAATAGCCAAGTACGTGGTTCATCGGCGATCCCGTCTAGACCAATACATTTTGCTCCTAATCCAAACCGATTAGCCGCAATAAAGGCGTCGACTGTAGACATTAGTACCTTTAATCAGATTCGTGAGCATGCGGCCAATTGCGAAATTCGACAATAGCTACAAAGAACTGGGGACCTTATTCGATCCTTAAAGGAACTCTGGAATTTACCCCATTTGGGCCTTTAAGTCTGCAATATAGTCTGCAAAAGCATCTTCCATTGAATATTGTGGTTCCCAACCCAACATATTTTGCGCGCGGGCTATATCGAGGGGGGCTGCTCGATTGAGCGGCGGCGTTCCTGGGACTATTTCTACCTTTAAATCGGGGCATTGCTTTTTCACTTCAGCCACCAAGCCGTCGAAACTGGTGACGAATGGGTAAGCTATATTGAATACGTTTTCCGGCTGAGCATCGGCGGTGGCACAAATATCGATGGCTCGCCCGCAGTCTTTAGCATACAGATATACAAAATCCATTGTCTGTTCTTCTGGAATTTTAGCTGTTTCACCAGTGATCCCCGCGGTAACTAGATCCTGTACTTTTTGGCCACCGCCGGAGCCACCCCAAAAATGACCAACACCGAATACGTTCCCAAGGCGTAGCATGAATAGATCAAAACCGGCGTCTGCTGCATAAGCTTCCAAAATCATCTCTTGTGACACTTTAGAGTTGCTGTATGCGGTGCCCTGACCCAGGACGCTATCCTCCGGCACTGTTTCATCGGCGAGTTTTCGCCAATCGTAGACCCCAAAAGTACTAATATGAATAAGGCGTTTAATTCCCGTCAATCTAGCTGCATCAGCCACTGCCTGGGCCCCACCGACATTTAGGGAATACCCAAAATGAATGGGATCATCCACTTTCTTTCCGATGACGCCCGCGGTGTTCAGGATTGTGTCGACGCCATGTTCCTGGATTGTCGAAATAAGACCCGGAAGGCTACGTACATCTTCATTGAGGTAGGTAAAATCGGCATTACCTAGTTTAGCACGAATAAAGTCTTCGCGAGGAAGGGGGTCGACAAAAACCACCTTTTCGTTACGGCGGACTGCGTGCTGTGCAAATGAAGTACTAACCAGTCCTGCCCCAGTAATCAATGTTGTCATAGTTTTCTCCCTGTGACCCAATTTGTTTCGTTTATACTCTACGCCAATCCTTCGCGCGACCAACTATTCCGACGACTTGTTCTTCTTCTCAGTGCGTAACAGATAGACGCTTGTCCCAATAATGACCCCAGCGCCCGCG
>CAYZMI010000032.1:0-4902 GCA_964479475.1 uncultured Rhodospirillaceae bacterium
AAAATCAACGCAATGCTGGCAGCAAAAAAAACGAGACGCCTCGCATAAATAATAATACGTGACAAAGTTAGATCACGATCTGCAGACCACAGTCGGAATAGTTCAAACGCTAAGCCTGCGGCGAATAACCCCACTGAAGCGCGAACTATTGCAAGCACTATCTCTCCCGTAGATCCTATCAATAATAGACCCGGGTTGAGAGCAAAATAAAACGGTACAAATTGACCAGCAAGCGCGATACGGAAAGCGACCACACCGGTCTTCATCAGATTCGCACCGGCAATGGAGGCTGCAGTAAATGCGGCAAAACAAACTGGTGGGGTCACCATAGACATCATCCCAAAATAAATGATGAACAGATGGGCGCCTGGTACCGAGATACCCATATCTACCAATCCGGGGGCAACCAAAATTGCTAGTGTCAAATAGATGATTTGCGTGGGAAGCCCGAGCCCCATGATCAAGCAACACAACGCGGACAGTATTAGAGCCAAAATTGCAATGCCTTGAGATAACTCGACAATCATGGCGCTGATATTGATGCTTAAACTCGTTAACATCACAGTACCGATAACAATCCCGGCACACGCTGCTGCCATTAAAAGCGGCACCGAAGTCTTAACGCCGTCAACCACCGCGCCGGCTAAGTTTTCCAGAGTGGCATATTTACGCAGGTCTGGCGTAACAAATGCAATAACGACGGTGAGTACCATCGACCACAATACCGAATCCATAAGGGGCTGTCGGGCAAGTATCATGCCCGTCAAAAAGATAATGGGGAGAAAGCCGCTACCACGTTTTTTCAGAACGGGCCAAATTTCGGGTAGCGTCTCGCGCGCCGCACGTTTTAAGCCTAGGCGAATAGCTTCGAAATGAACCGCGGCCCATACCATGGAAAAATAAAATACCGCGGGAACAAGAGCGTGAATAATGATATCAGAATATTCAATACGGGCGAACTCGACCATAAGAAAAGCCGCCGCGCCCATAATAGGTGGCATGATCTGCCCCCCTGTAGATGCAGCCGCTTCGACCGCTCCCGCGAATGTAGGGGTAAAACCTTCACGTTTCATCATCGGAATAGTAAGCACGCCCGTCGACGCAACATTTGCCGTAGCGCTACCATTTACCGTACCCATCAAGCTACTCGCTACGACAGCTACTTTAGCGCTGCCGCCCCGGCTGGTGCCAGCAACGGCGCGGGCGAAATCAATAAAAAACTCAGCAACTCCGAAACGGTTTAAGAACGCTCCGAAAATGATGAATAGAAATATGAATTCGAGAGTTACTTTAAATGCTACACCAAGGATACCGCCCATCGATAAATATAAAAGTGTAAGTACCCTCTCAAAACCGAAAGTCGAGGTATTCAAAACACCTGGCAAATAAGGGCCGTAGACCAGGGGGTACAGAATAAAAACAACCGACAGTATAGGTAATGCCCAACCGGTGGTGCGGCGGGTTGCTTCGAGAACAAGAAGAACAGCGATGATGCCCACCCAATAATCTTGATGGTTTATATCACCAGCGCGGTCGAACACCTGCTCGAAGTCTAGTACGACGTAAAGTGTCACATAAAGGGACAAGCCGATCATTGCCATATCCAACGCGATGGCAACCAAAGATCGCGAATTTTTCGTAGCAGGATAAAATGCGAAGGAATATAGCAGTATGAATCCGAGGAATAAGCCTCGAATTTCCGCGTCATCTAAATGCCATGTTAAGACCGTCCAAATCTGGACGACAAACATTACTAAACACAACCCCGTCCGCATCCACTCGATGGGTCGAGGGAGACCGGTGGCTTGTTCGTCCTTATTTTCGGACACTAACGCCTCCCTATTCAGGACTGTTCTGAAGCCACCGGTCTAACACGTGAAACTTATTTTAAGATTCCCGCTTCCTTGAAGGCGCGAATAGCGCCGGGGTGCATCGGTGCGCCCATCTCAAGCGCCTTCACACCCTGCTTGCGAGCAGCTGCAAAAACAGGCTCGATGCTAGCAAAATTTTTCTTCTTTTTGCTCATTTCTTTATATTTTTCAATAATGGTCTTGGCCACTACATAAGCAATTTGCGGGTCGCTATTGGCCGCAACCATCCAGCCAACTCCTAGCTGAATTGCGTTAAAGTCCCGTTGGAGGCCCTTAAACGCTCCTTTTTTAACTTGCATTTGGCCGTAAGCCGGAGTCGCATTTGTAACGATATCGAGTCTATTCTGCGGAATTGCCACGTGGCGAATTTCAGCAAGTTCGGATAGCTCCGTGAGCGACGGATTTTTGGGACAGCATTGAAATTGTAGATCAGCTTTACCCTCGCGCACGGCGCGAGCACCAGGACTAAACGATGCATAGACTGGCCGAATACTTTTATATAGACCGAGCTTGTTGAGTATAAAACGTGCATGACCTTCCATGCCGCTGCCACGAGCGCCAATAGCCAATTTTTTTCCTTTGATATCGCCAATGGTCTTAATGCCAGAATTTGCGCGTGTAACAAAGAACATCGGTATCACACTCATCGGAGATGCGGTTCGAACTTCAACTTTGTTCTTAAATCGCTTACTACCTGTCCGCACCTCGGTAACTGAACGGGCATCCATGCAGCCGACTTGAATCGTACCTTTACCCAACAAACGCGCCGATTCAAACGCGCCACTGGAAGTTTCCGAATTGGCCGATTTGACTAAACCGGATTTCTTTAACGTATTAGCGAGTATTGCACCCATGGTGAAGTAAGTGCCACCGGATCTGCCGGTTGCAATGCGAATTGAAGGCTTGCTTTGGGCCGCTACTTCTACGGCCAAAAGGGATGCAACAGCAAAGGCGGAAACCGCCACAGACGCACTAAACATTTTAGTCCTAATCATTAATTATCTCCTTTATGTCCTCCCATCCCGCTGACAGCGGGAATGCCGTCGTTATTTGACACAACGATCAGCCATGGAGAAATTCTAGGCGATGATTCAATGCCCTGCTAGAGGTAGCGCAAATATTTTTTATTTATCCAAACATTACCGTCGGTAGCCAAGTGGCTAATCCTGGCCAATAAGCGACAACGCAGAGGCCCACAATTTGAATTGCAACAAATGGAATTATACCTCTATAGATGTCCATCGTCGTTACGCCATCGGGTGCAACACCCCTGAGATAGAACAGGGCGAACCCAAACGGTGGCGTAAGAAAACTGGTCTGTAAATTGATTGCGATCATCACCCCGAACCAGACGGGATGCAAATCCATTCCCAATAGTATTGGACCAACAATGGGGACGACGACGAAAATAATTTCAATGAAATCCAGGAAAAACCCCATCACGAACATAAGTGCCATAATCGCTAACATGGCGCCAAATGCTCCACCCGGCATATCTTTTAATAGGCCAGCCACCAAATCATCGCCGCCGAACTGACGAAAGGTAAGGGAAAATACCGAGGCGCCGAGAAGAATGATAAACACCATACAACTTATGGACAGCGTCGTTCGCATCACATCCTGAAGAATTTCTAAATTGAACCGGCGATGCATCCCCGCCAATACCATGGCCCCTACCGCGCCAACCGCTGCAGATTCGGTGGGTGTTGCCGCGCCGACTAAAATGGACCCCAAAACCAAAACTATCAAAAAGGCGGGAGGAACGAGGACTGTAATTACACGGCGTGTAAAATCCTGAGGACGTCCTTCTTTACCAACCAACGCCGGGCATGATTCCGGCGCTAAGATTGCCTTGAAAAAGACCCAAACAACATAAAGCCCGACCAGAACCAAGCCTGGCAAAAAGGCCCCCGCAAACAGGTCAACCACAGATACTGGATCAGGAGCAAAATTTCCTTTTTCAAGTTGTGCCTGGGTATTGGCACCCTGCAAAATATCGCCCAGTAAAACCAAAACTATAGATGGCGGAATTACTTGTCCAAGTGTACCCGAAGCGCAAATTGTACCAGTCGCGAGTTTGGGGTCGTAACCCGCCTTGAGCATGACGGGGAGGCTTAGAAGCCCCATGGTAACCACCGTTGCCCCCACAATACCGGTAGAAGCGGCCAAAACTGTCCCCACAGCAATTACAGAAATTCCGAGACCGCCGCGTATTCGACCAAACAAAAGCCCCATAGTCTCCAAAAGCTGCTCAGCAATACGCGATCGCTCCAGCATGACCCCCATGAAGACAAATAAAGGCACTGCGACAAGGACCTCGTTTGTCATCACACCAATGATTCGAGATGGTATCGCACCCAAAAATTTGAGTGTTATCAAATCAAAAGCAGCACCAACAAAAGCGAAGGACAACGCAACGCCAGCCAGAGTAAACGCTACCGGGAAACCGAGCAAAAGTACGCCACACGTAACGGCGAACATTACGAGTGAAAGATATTCTATACCCATTCGGCTAGACGACGCCCTTCGTGTCTTTGGGCTCATCCCCTGAATCGCGGCCTGTTATGGTTAATAGGCTACGTCCGGCAAGCGACAGACCTTGTAGCGCCATCAAAACATAGAATATCCAAATCACAGATTTAAGAAGGAACAAGCCAGGCAAACCACCAGCTTCGCGGGATTCCTCCAGCCCGGCCCAACTTTTAATTACATAGTCCCAGCTAAAATAAAATGACACAGCAACTAGAGGCAGCAACAGTACCAACACACCAAACAAATCGATCCATGCTTTATGTCTCTTGCTCGCAGGCCGATAAAAAATGTCGACCCGTACATGGCCGTTATGTAGCAAAGTGTAACCGGAGCCAATCATGAAGACGATGCCATGCAGCCAAACATAAGATTCCTGCATCCACACCCAACCAAGCGAAAAAACGTAGCGCAGTACAACCACAAGGAACGTAACCAACACCATCACAAGGGTCAGCCACGCTATGCCACGCCCGATGCTGTTGTTTAGCCGGTCAACAAC
>CAYZMI010000032.1:5002-25971 GCA_964479475.1 uncultured Rhodospirillaceae bacterium
ACGAAGCCGCGTCCATCACTCGAAGCAACCAATAGCTTGCGACCTGGCACGTGTTTAAACAGCCCCACTATGTCGTGTTCGTTATCCAAATCGACTATCAACCGAACTGGTTCGCCATGGCCGCGGCCACCAGGAAGCTTGTCTCCCCCTATGGTGTAGAAACGGCCATTTGTACCTAGCAGAAGAATTTTGTCTGTGGTTTCCGCCGTAAAGAGAAATCTAGCGCGATCCCCTTCCTTAAATTTAAGTGATGAATTGTTATCCAGGTGCCCTCTTGCAGCTCGTATCCAACCCTTTTGTGAACAAATTACAGTTATGGGCTCGCGTTCAATCATCGCGGTCAAAGGAACGACGGTTGCCGATGGTGGTGAACTTACCTCCGTACGTCTGGCACCTAATTCCGTCTTTTTGCCAAACCTTTTACGAATGTCCGCAATTTCATCACCTACTCGTTTCCAACGGACCGAATTGTCGCCTAATAGAAGTATTAATTCCTTATGTTCTTTTTCAAGCGCGGTGATTTCTTCCTTTAGGGCAATTTCTTCCAATTTACGCAGTGAACGCAATCTCATATTGAGAATGGCCTCTGCTTGATTGTCGGTAATACTCCAGCGTTTCATCAATTTTTGTTTAGGTTCGTCCTCTTCACGAATTATTTTGATCACCGCATCCAGATTTAAATAAACGACCATGAAACCGGCCAACGCCTCGAGCCGATTTTCAATCTTGCCCAATCTATGATTGGTCCGCCTAATCAAAACTCCGTGTCGATGGTCAAGAAAGCTCTGCAACGTTTCGCGCAGATCCATGACTCGTGGGACCATTTCGGAATTCAGTACGTTAAGATTAAGGCTAACACGCGTTTCTAGGTCTGTATTAGAGAACAACGTTTCCATCATGACATTGGGCTCAATGGATCGGTTGCGTGGCTCTAGGATTAGGCGAATATCAGCAGCGGATTCGTCGTGAATATCTTCGAGCATAGGTAGTTTTCGGGCCTGCATTTGTTCGGCAATCTTTTCTACTAAACGACTCTTCTGAACCTGGTATGGGATCTCAGTGACAACAATTTGCCACTGCCCGTGCGTAAGTTTCTCCACCTCCCATCGTGCACGAAGTCGAAAACTCCCACGACCGGTTTGATATGCCGCCCTGATGTTTTCCGACGTCTCAACCAATACACCGCCGGTCGGAAAATCGGGTCCTGGAATAAAAGATAATAATTTGTCTATGGTTGCCCGCGGAAACTTAATCAGATGTGTAAGGGCCTGACAAATTTCGTCTAGATTATGGGGCGGTATCGACGTCGCCATTCCTACCGCAATCCCCGCCGCACCATTAGCCATCAGATTTGGTACTGCGCCAGGAAGCAAAATTGGTTCGTCCTCGGTGCCGTCATAATTTTCGCGAAAATCGACAGCGTCCTGGTCTAATCCTTCAAGCATCGCAAGCGCATACTCGGTCAGCCGCGCCTCCGTATAACGCATTGCAGCTGCAGAATCCCCGTCGACATTGCCAAAATTTCCCTGCCCTTCCACAAGTGGGTAGCGCACAGCGAATTCCTGGGCAAGCCGGACCAGCGCATCATAGACCGCAGTGTCACCGTGGGGATGATATTTGCCAATAACATCACCGACCACACGAGCACACTTCTTAAAACCCTGTTTAGGATCTAGGCGAAGCTGTCGCATGGCATACAACAAACGCCGATGTACTGGCTTAAGCCCATCTCGCACATCGGGTAACGAACGCGATGTAATCGTCGACAATGCATAGGCAAGATAACGTTCACCTAATGCGTCCTCGAGTGAAACATTCTTTAATTTATTGGGCGTTTGAACCCCTTTAGCCATGCAAGGTTTTATACACTAAGGTAGTGCGAATCACGTCTGTTGCCATCCCTCACGGCCCTTCAAAATTTTGATCATTGGCGTTAAACAAATATAAAGCACTGGCACACCTGTATCACTATTTCCTAACCTCTACAGGCGCTATGTTTCCACGATGGAAACCTAATATAAGATCATGATTTTTCGGAGGATTTTAGAATTTCTTGGAACAATTGATTCCGCGTAGCAGGTAATTGCCACTGTAGACCTCCTAAAACGTGTCGCTTCAGAAAATATCCAGTCAGGTTCAGGCCGTCCGCTACATCGGTGGCTGACGGCTCTGATTGATCGTCTGACAACAAAAATTGTGGTAAGGCTAAAAGACGGTCACGAAATGGTTCTGCTGCCCTAGCAGAGACCGCTTTGCCCGACTTCGGCGAGACATATACTAGCGAGTCTTTAGTACCTGTGGCGGCGCATTCCGTAAGATCAAGCCCGAACCCTAGCTCACCCAACAAATCAAGTTCCCAACGGACATATTGCGTTTGCCATCCAGGCCGATCCAAAGATGAAAGTAGTTTAGACAAACTGCCAAACAAATGCGGTGTTGGTTCGCGTTCGGGAAGCACCAAATCCAATAACGTCGTTGCCGCACTCAACGCCAACAGGGGGCCTGCTTCATATAAAAATTTAGCCGCAATTGCTTGTGAGAGCTCGCAGCGATATGAACCGAGATGTTCCGCCAAACGGGCTCGCCAATGTGCGCGCAGCAAATTGCCAGGCTGATATATGCCTCGTGCCCGGACCCCCGCTCCACCACGAACCAGCCCCGCATGGCGGCCATTTTCTCGCGTCAGCAAGCTTACGATCAAGGCATTTTCGCCATGTGATTTAGCGGAGAGCACAAAACCTTCATCGTTCCAGTCCATGGGGATATTATAACCTATTGATCAAATTACAGCACACGCGCAATCCTAATTGGCGTAGGAAAAGGAGTTACATGAAGCAATTTAACTTAAAATATCCAATAGTCAGCCGCCGATGGTTCTTGAACGGTGTTGCGGGAATTTTTGCAGCGCCGTGCATATCAACGTCCATAAAAGCTGCACCGCATCGGATGTTTTCCGTCACTTCAGGAGATGTGACTGAAAATAGCGCTGTAATTTGGGGCCATACCGACCGCACTGCTAAGATGATAGTAGAATGGGCAACAACGGATAAGTTCCAAGACATACGGCGTATCCCCTCCATACCGGTTACGAAGCACAGTGGTTATACGGGACAAGTTGTTATCAACAACCTGCCTGCAGCTACAACGATCTTCTACCGCGTAAGGTTCGAACCCTTTAACCGACTGCCATATGGAAAAATAGCCTTTGGCCGCTTCCGAACGCCTGGACCCGGCAAAGACGTTAGCTTCGTATTTGGTGGTGACCAATGCGGGGCGGGCTGGGGAATAAATCCGGAATGGGGTGGTCTGCGTTTATTTGAAACCATGCGGCAAACTTATCCTGACTTTTTGATACATCTCGGGGATCGCATTTATGCTGATCGGCCCATGAATGACATTGTGCACTTTGGGAATGGGAAGCGTTGGAAGAATATCGTCACTCCATCAATGGTAAAAGTAGCGGAAACAATTGCCGAATTTCGTGGCAATTACAGTTACAACTTTCTAGACGAAAATTATCGGCGTTTTTCTGCAGAAGTACCGATGATAGCGACGTGGGATGATCACGAAGTAACCAATAATTGGTGGCCAGGAAGAAAACTTAGCCGCCGAGTTATGCAGCGAAAAGGCTACGCAGAACAGTCGGTGGATCGGCTTGCCGCAAGAGGCCGTCAGGCATTTTTTGAATTTACCCCGATGCGCCGCAACGGGAACAAAATATACCGCAAAATATCTTACGGGCCGCTCGCGGATATAATTTTGCTCGATTCCCGCAGCTATCGCAGTGCCAATAATCGCAACCGGCTCGAGGCATTAGATAACAGGTCAGCTTTGTTGGGTTCGGAACAAGTGACTTGGTTAAAAGACACATTGACGCGATCACGCGCGACTTGGAAATTCATTGGCAATCCATTGCCAATAGCACATGTTCGGCGAAAAAAACTCTCGCGTTATGATAAATTTGCCAACAACAATCATAGTCTACCTCTCGGCCGCGAATTGGAGCTAGCGGATATTCTCTCGCACATTCAAAACCATAACATCCAAAACGTAGTTTGGCTTGCAGCTGACGTCCATTACTGTGCAGCACATTTCTTCGATCCAAGCCACGCGGCATTTCAAAGCTTCACGCCCTTTTGGGAATTCATTGCGGGACCATTTCACGCCCGTCCTGGCCGTGTCCGAAATTTGGACCACACTTTCGGCCCTAATCGCCGATATCGATCACCAATTAGCAAAAATAATAACCCACCACCATCAGAGGGGTATCTGTATTTTGGTCATGCGAAGATAGACAGCAAAACTAGTACTCTGACAGTGACATTCCGGGATCTGAAAAACAATGTTCTTTACACCCAAGCGGTCAAGCCCACTATATGACCGGTGGGGCCGTTACTTTTAATCGCTAAATTCAAGGCCCATTTCCCGATATCTTTCAGGATCGTCACGCCATTTTTCACGGACCTTGACGAATAGGAACAGATGTACCCTGCGTTCCATTAAGGATTCCAATTCTTGGCGCGCGATTGCTCCTATCTGTTTGATCTGTTTCCCCCCCTTTCCAAGTACGATAGCCCTCTGACTTTGCCGTTCCACGTAAATGACTTGATCCACTTTTACACTGCCATCTGCGCGTTCCTCCCACCCTTCAGTTTCCACAGTCAAAGAATAAGGCAGTTCTTGGTGTAGCTTTAGAAATAACTTTTCCCGTGTAATTTCTGCGGAAAATAAACGTTCATTCATGTCGGTCAGGTGATCCTCGGGATAGTGCCAAGGACCATCGGGTACCATGGTAGCGAATTTGGGAATGAGGTCATCAATTCCGTCACCCTTAAGGGCGGAAATCATGAACGTTTCTTTAAAAACTCCAGTGGCATTCCACTGCTCTGATAGGCTGAGAAGTAGTTCACGTGGAATGAGATCGATTTTATTGAGTACTAGGACTGCCTTTTGGTGCGTCCCTTTCAATTTGTTCACCACAGGTTGCCCATGATCCGCGAGATTTTGAGATGTGTCGACTAGTAAAGCGATTATATCGGCGTCTGCCGCACTGCCCCAAGCAGCGGTAACCATTGCGCGCTCAATACGACGTTTAGGTGCAAAAATTCCAGGTGTATCGACGAATACAATTTGCGCGGTGTCATGAACGCAGACTCCTATAATTCGGGCGCGGGTGGTTTGCACCTTGTGTGTGACGATGGACACTTTTGTACCCATCAAGCGATTCATTAATGTTGATTTACCGGTATTCGGCGCACCGACAAGAGCAATATATCCGAATTTTCGGTTCGTCATTTGGATTTTGACAGAACGCCAAGTAATGCGGTTGCTGCAGCACGCTCAGCAGCGCGTTTAGAACTCCCCTCTCCGAGGACAGGCTCAACGCCATCGATCTCCACCTCAACTGTAAAGATAGGTTCATGATCGGGTCCCGATTGAGCGGTTTGTTTGTAGCGTGGTAATTGTCCTCCATTGCTTTGGGCCAATTCCTGTAGTGCGGTTTTAGGATCCAGAGGTGGTTTTTCTGCGCGGTTGGCCAGTGGCAACCAAAATCTTTCAACAACCTCCCGAGCAGCTTCTAGCCCTGTGTCTTTGTATATCGCACCCACGAGCGCTTCCATCACATCGCCCAGAACGGATTCATTGTTGCCAACACCCGCTGCTTGTTCACCTGGGCTGAGACGCAAAAAATTTCCCAAATCCAAGCAATTGGCGATTTCCGCCAAACTCGCACGATCAACAAGCGCTGAAAACCGGCGCGCGAGTTCTCCTTCGTTCTCAATGGGATGCCGACGCATCAAAAAATCAGAAATTACTAAACCAAGAACCCGGTCACCAAGAAACTCAAGCCTTTCGTATGTTGGATGAACTCCCGCAGCACTCGCGTGTGTTATAGCCGCAAGGAGCAAGGTTTTGTCGTGAAAACGGTATTCGAGGCGGCGCTCGAGATCGGCGCATGCTGCCGGCCCAGTGGACACTATTCAATTACCTGGAAGAAACGACCAAATCGCATGGCCGGAATCCAACGCCAAAACTTAAGCCAACCGGCAGTCCCGTCGGTTGAGAAAAAAAGAACTTCTGCCCGTCCAACGAAATTCTCTGCTGGTACGAACCCGACCCAAAGATTTGTCATATCTTTTTGTACCCGGCTATCGGCAGAATTGTCGCGATTATCGCCCATCACCAAATAATGCTCAGGTGGCACGTTGTATTCGCGAGTATTGTCCAGACCACCTAAATCACCCTGTTCTTCGATGACTTTATATTCTCGACCATTTGGTAACATCTCAACATATTGGGGTACGCTGCGTCTCCCCGGCTGATAATAATTTTCAATTCGCCGGCGTTGGATAATTTTCCCGTTAATATGAACCCGCCCCAGACGAACTTGAATACGGTCGCCTGGAAGCCCAATAATCCGCTTTATATAATCCGTGTCGTTATCGCGCGGCAGTTTGAAAACAACTACATCACCCCGCTCTGGTGCGGCTTCGAATATACGGCCGGAATAAATTCGTGGACTGAGTGGCAATGAATGATGGCTGTAACCATATGAATATTTGGAAACGAAAAGATAGTCTCCCACCAATAAAGTCGGTATCATTGACCCAGACGGAATATTAAACGGCTCGTAAGCTATAGTCCGGATTAGAAGCGCAATCAAAACAGCGTAGATTACTGTTTTTATTGTTTCCCAAACACCGCTTTGGGAGGCAACTACTTCTTCCTTGTTCTTCGGGTCCAACTTTTCTTTCGCCATTAAAATTAGCACATGGATTTGATATGGATGTTGGATTGTAGGGGCGGGTGAAACGGCCGGCCCATAAAGCCAGGGTAACAGCTACCTGTCAAGCAATCAGATACAGAATCAAATTTGAAAACATAATTCAATTAATTAAGCAATTGAGGTACTGCTGATATAATAACGGTCGCTTCAGCATAAGGCGGTTCATCGGTCAAACTAATGTCTATTTGAGCTACCATTCCATCGGGAACAAGTTCCGACAGCCGTTCGGCCGCACCACCGGTCAACTGCATGGTGGGCTTTCCACTCGATAAATTTACTACACCCATATCACGCCAATAAACACCGCGACGGAACCCCGTCCCTAGCGCTTTTGAACAAGCTTCTTTAGCAGCAAACCGCTTGGCGTAAGTAGCTGTGGAATTGACACGTCCTTGCGATTTAGCCTGTTCAGGTTTTGTGAATATTCGGTGAATGAACCTTTCACCAAATCTTTCGAGCGTACGCTCGATTCTCCTGATATCGATTAGATCGCTGCCAATGCCTATGATCACGTTGTGCCAACTCGCACTATTTAGTTATTACAATTGCCCATCGCATCTGCACGCGCCTTGTCCATGAGTGCGCGCATACGGGTTATGTTGCTCTCCAGCCCGCCGAATATAGCTTCACCAATTAAAAAATGGCCAATATTCAATTCGACGATAGCATCGATTTCCGCTATCGCTGCGACCGTCGCAAACCCCAAACCGTGCCCAGCATGGCATTCGATATCGATATTATCGGCGTGTGCGGCCGCCTTCGCAATACGCGTTCTTTCTGCATCGCGGGCTGGACCTACAGCCGCATTGCAATATGTACCAGTATGCAGCTCGACAACAGGTGCTCCGATGTCTTTAGCAGTATCTATCACAGCTAGATCCGGCTCAACGAACAACGATACCCGAATTCCCCCTTCGCTCAGCGCGGTCACAAAGTCCCTTATAGCATTAGGAGAAGATCGCACATCGAGCCCGCCTTCAGTTGTCCGTTCTTCTCTTTTCTCAGGGACGATACAGGCCGCATGCGGACGATAACGCAGCGCAATTTCCAACATCTCCACTGTTGCCGCCAATTCAAGATTGAGTGGCAGACGAATTTGCTCGATTAATCGCTCTATATCGTTGTCGTTTATATGTCGACGATCTTCTCTGAGGTGCGCGGTAATACCATCTGCGCCAGTGTTAGCCGCAACGTGCGCCGCCCGTACCGGATCTGGATGACTGCCACCCCTTGCGTTCCGAATTGTTGCAACGTGATCGATATTTATCCCAAGCCGAAGAAACCGACCTGCCATCGAATTTTCCTTTTTAGTCTATCCCGTATAATTTCGTGGGATTTGCCTCAAGTATCTTCATCGTTACTTCAGGATCGACGCGATCGTCATCACGCAAAAGATGTATTGCATTTACTTCACTGGAGGGATCGTGATGGCCGTAGTCAGTACCAATAACTATATTGTCTTCACCTGCTACATCAAGAATGTAAGGCAGGTCATCTGTGTTCTCGCAGGCAACATACATATTATTTTCCTTTAAAGGATTCTCATACCAATCCCATCCGTTACGCCGGTACCGGTCCTCGAGGTCACACAATACATACGGAACCCATTGAGCGCTTACTTCTACAAAACCCCAGTTAATGTCAGGGTAACGTTGAGCAATTTTTTTTTCGATCAGAGTATGAAAGGCTCCAACAACTGCCAATTTGAATTTGGTGAAGGTCGTGTCGAATTCAAAGAAATCATGGTGAACCACGCTTCCATTTCCAGAATGAATGCAGAGGGCCATGCCTATTTCGCTAGCCAATTCATAAATTGGGAACATAATTGGATCCCCTATGCCGCGATCATATTCGAGCCCACGCAAGAATATACCCACCGCGCCGTTTTCTTTACAAAATAGCATTTCATCTCTGATCACATCGATATGCGATCGTAATGGTGGTAGTGCGGCCCAACGCAAACGACCATCAGCTTGCTTGTAAATATCCGCGAGCCAACGATTATATCCACGGGTAAGTGCTAGTTCAGTAGGAATATCGTCGGTTACAGGACGAAGATAGATAGTCGGATATAAAATCTGAACATCTATACCCAACTCGTCCATGTGTGCGATCCGACCAGGTATATCCTCCATCTCGCGAATAGCACGCGACATTTCATTGCCTACATTTCGGTCTTTACTAAAGGTCCTGTCGCCGACCATCCAGTAATTTGACTGAACGCCTTCGCCATCATTCGCTTTTAACTGGTGACCAAATGTTTGAGTAAAAATGCCAGGGACGAATTTCCTGTCCTCACCTTCCATAAAGCGCCAGCTATCCGGCGTTTCGAGTACATGGGCGTCCGAATCTATTACTGCCATACTATTCCCTCTCTAATTGTACCTCATATTAGTGCAGCGCCCTGTCTACAGAGCTAACAGAAGACACCGCGCGTAGAGCCGCCATGATTTCGTTCAGGTGCTTTGCATCATCCACTTCAATATCAAGCGAGAACTCGAAGAAATCCTTGTTGCGATCGGTGATTTTGAGATTGTTGATATTACCAAAGTTTTCCGCCACCACAGATGCAAGGTCTGCAAGCGTACCACGCTTATTAGCCACGACCATCGTCAGTCTACCGACATGGGCAGTATCGGATGTCACCCCAAGGTCCCAAGCAATATCTACCCATCGTTCGGGTGTTTCTTGAAAACTTTCCAGGGCGTCACAATCAATTGTATGAACTGAAATACCTTTTCCAGGGGTTTGGATGCCGACAATGCGATCGCCGGGCAAAGGGTGGCAGCAATTGGCAAAATGGACCGCCATTCCTGGAATTAAGCCGCGCAAGGGTATGGCTTCGGTCATAGAACCATTAGGCGAGATGGGATTTTTCCTTTTGCGCCCGCGACGTTTCCTTGGTTTATCTATGTCTAAAACGGCCGAAACGATCTCATTTCCCGTAAAATTTCCTCCTCCCACGGCAACATAAAGCTCTTCTATTGTGCGACTACCAAACTGTTGTAGAACCGACCCCAATACGGTTTCAGTAAATTCGTATCCTTTTTCACGAAAGGATTTCTGTAAAATTGCTTTTCCGAGACGACTATACTCCGTCCGCTGTTTGGCGCGAACGAAACGCTTAATTCGTGACTGCGCCTTTCCAGTCACTACAAAGCTCTCCCAGTCTGGTGAGGGGGACCCAGGATCGGAGGTAATAATTTCGACCTGATCGCCATTCCTAAGCTCGGTCCGCAGCGGCAAAAGACGGCCGTTAATTTTTGCGCCGACGCAAGCATCCCCCACCTCTGAATGGACTTCATAAGCAAAATCAACAGGTGTTGCGCCTCGGGGAAGTGCAATTAACTCTCCCATAGGGGTAAAGCAAAACACCTGATCGTGAAATAGGTCCAGTCGGGTATGTTCAATAAATTCATCGGGATCGCTAGCATGCTCAATTATATCTAATAATTCGCGAACCCACTGATACTCAACGGTCTCGGCAGATGTTGATTCTTGTTTGTATTGCCAATGGGCAGCAACACCGAACTCGGCTATTTCATGCATTGGCCGACTTCGAATTTGGACCTCTATTCGGCGCTGTTTAGGACCGATGATGCCGGTGTGTATCGACCGGTAACCATTCCGTTTAGGCGTTGAAACATAATCTTTAAATTGCCCTGGCACACATCGGTAACGGGTATGGATGGCACCAAGCGAGCGGTAACAGTCACCATCTGATGCAACAACTATTCGAAATGCCATTATGTCGGACAGTTGTGCAAACTCAACATTTTGTCGCTGCATTTTGCGCCAAATCGAATAGGCGCGTTTTTCGCGACCCTTAATGCTTGCCTTTATCCCTTCTTCGTTTAGGAGCTTAGTCAACTCCTCAGTGATTTCCGCAAGTAAATCCTTTTCTTCGACCTCTCGGCGGAGAAATTCGAGCCTTGCTGTGATTGTCGCCCGCGCATCAGGGTTTAATTCCTCGAAGGCCAAATCCTCAAGCTCGTCTTTCATTCGTTGAATACCTATCCGTTCTGCAAGCGGAACGTAAATTTCCATAGTTTCGCGTGCTATCCGGACACGTTTTTTTGCGCATTTTATATATTTGAGCGTTCGCATATTGTGTAGGCGATCAGCCAACTTCACGAGCAAAACGCGTATATCTTTCGAGGTCGCAAGCAAAAGTTTGCGAAAATTTTCTAGCTGTCGCTTATCGTCGGATTGTAACTCAAGTTTCGACAGTTTTGTCACGCCGTCGACTAGATGAGCAATAGATGGTCCGAACGCGTTGCCGATTTCGTCAATTGTGGCAACTGTATCTTCCACTGTATCGTGCAACAATCCGGTGACTATCGTATCAGTATCGAGCTTCAACTCCGTAAGAATTCCAGCAACTTCCAACGGGTGCGAAAAATATGGATCACCGGAGGCACGAACTTGAGATCCGTGAGCCTTCATGGAGAAGACATAAGCACGGTTTAGAACATCTTCATTAGCGTCGATGTCGTAGTCTTTGACGCGATCAACAAGCTCGAATTGGCGTATCATGGCGCTCTAAGCGGATATAGACTTTAACCGCATTTTATACACCGAAGACAAAAACTTGCCTCTAAAAATGGCTTACCGCTCCCTCCGGCGTATTGACGTACCCAAGGGAACCTATCACGTAGCTTTTTTGTCCCCATCTGCGGCGACTTTAGCGCTTTTGATCCCCGCCGCTTGCAAAGCTTCTACCTCAAGCCCCCCAATAAATGAGTCCGCTTCTACCGAAGCCGTTAGCTCTTCCTCCACTGCAAGAAGGGCAGCAGCTTCCTCCTCCGGGTCATCGGTATCGGCATGTCGTTGCAAACCTTGGATCAGTTCTTCCTCGAGATCTTCTACCTCAATGGTCACATCAGCGATCTCGCGCAGAGCAACAACAGGGTTTTTATCGTTGTCGCGATCGACAGTAATTTCAGAACCGACCGAAAGCTCTCGTGCCCGCTGAGCTGCCAGCATAACTAAACGAAACCTATTGGGTACTTTTTCTACGCAATCTTCCACAGTTACGCGGGCCATGCGTTATACTCCTTGCAAATACGATTTAGATGATGGCCCAATATATGGGTTTCCCCCCATTAAAAGCAAGTAATTATAGGGGGTTGGTGAGACCCTTTCTTCAATCAAGATTGTTGATCCTATGACACTCCTGTTCGCCCGCCAAATTATCGATTAACGCTTGAATTGGATGTCCGGATCGGGGGTCGATCCATCCGGGCGCAATTTCTTTAAGCGGCAATAAGACAAAGGCTCTTTGGTGCAATCGTGGATGGGGTAAAATGGGCCCAGATGCTCCCGAAGAAAGTTGTCCGTTGTAGTCCAACAAGTCGAGATCAATAGTCCTGGAAGCGTTTCTGACAGAGCGAAGACGGCCAAATTTTTCTTCAAGCTGGTGCATCCAATTTAGTAAATTTTTGGGTGATAGTTGCGTCGCCACCTCTGCGACGCCGTTGATAAACCAAGGTTGAGGTGAAGCAGGAATTGGTGCGCTTTGGTACCATGAAGATTTTCGGATGATTTTACAATCAGCCGACGAAATTTCTCTCAGCACCGAGTTTAAAATATTTTTCGGCGGCCCATATGTTTGACTTACTAAATTTGAGCCTAGACCAATGAAAATCATTAATTAATTCGATAATTTATTGGTTTCACAAATCGTAATACTGGCGTCGTTACCAAATGTCGTAATACAATACCATAGTGATTTCTCAATCACGAGCTAGCCGCGTAAGAATATAAAATAATTGATAAACGCTGAATAAATTGAAATTAGCGGCAAAACAGGCAGGAAGATCCTTTTGTACGAAGGAATATTTATGAATATTTACCCGCAGGAAAAGATAGGTTTATTTATTGATGGTTCAAATTTGTATGCGGCAGCCCGCGCCCTTGGGTTTGATATCGATTATAAAAACCTCCTCGAGATTTTTTCTTCAAAGGGCCAACTGGTCAGGGCATACTATTACACCGCGTTGATGGAGGATCAGGAATTTCTCCCTATTCGGCCTTTGGTAGACTGGCTGGACTACAATGGTTACACGATGGTGACGAAGCCGACTAAGGAGTTTACTGACTCAATGGGACGGCGCAAAATCAAGGGTAATATGGATATGGAACTTGCCATTGATGTGCTGGAGATGGCGGAGCACCTCGACCATGTTGTCCTTTTTTCTGGTGACGGTGATTTCCGACGTCTCGTTGACGCGGTCCAAAGACGCGGCGTGAGGGTCACGGTCGTCAGTACATTTCGGTCGTCGCCTCCGATGGTCGCAGACGAATTACGCCGACAAGCCGATACATTCGTAGAACTAAGCGACCTGGCATCCAAAATTGCGCGACACCCGCGCCATGATAGTGATCACAGCGACAATTTGGATGAAGGTCAGACCGCCAATCCTCTGTCCACCACTGACGAGGAATACCTGCAGTCCGCCTGAGACGCCCAATCGTTCAACAACCATGAACACAGTCCTCGTACCACCCAAAGATTGCGACCTTTGCCCTAGGTTAGCCAAGTTTCGTATGGAGAACCGGATGTCCTATCCGGCGTTTTACAATGCACCTGTCCAGGCTTTTGGGCCGCTCGAAGCACGCCTTTTAATTGTGGGTCTTGCACCTGGATTGAAGGGCGCCAACCAAACTGGGCGACCATTTACCGGGGATTTTGCCGGTGATTTGCTATACGCAACGCTTAGTAAGTTCGGATTTGCCACTGGTAAATATAATCGACGACCAGACGATGGGCTATCACTTATTGATTGTCGTGTAACCAACGGGGTCCGCTGCGTTCCACCTAAAAATAAACCGATTGGCGCAGAAATAAATTCTTGCCGCCCTTTCTTAGAAAACGAAATTGCCAACATGAGACGACTTGAATGCATCGTTTCTCTGGGTACGGTTTCCCATGGCACTGTATTGACAGCGCTTGGGTACCGTAAATCCGCTTACAAATTTATGCACGGGGCACTTCATCAGTTGCCCAATGGCCACTTTCTTGCCAATAGTTACCATTGTTCTCGCTATAATACGAATACGGGGCGTTTAACCGAAGATATGTTCCAGGAGGTCTTCGCTCAAATCCGAAGTCTGCTCGACGGTTAACGCCAGTATTTATGTCCTAGCGGGAGATAAGGCCTGTTGCTGAACCAGCAATTTGGAATCTTAACGGTGTTTACTTACTGTAGCGTTCTTCTTTCCAGGGATCGCCTTCATTGTGATACCCGCGTACTTCCCAATAACCTGGCTGATCATCCGCGGTAAATTCAATCCTTCTCAACCACTTAGCACTTTTCCATAAGTACAATTTAGGCATAACAACTCGAACGGGGCCCCCGTGGCCATACGAAAGTGGATTTCCTTCCCAACTGTGCGCAAGGAGAACATCATCATCGGCAAACCGATCAAGGCGAATGTTGGTACAGTAGCCATCGCTACTATAAAAGATACAATACCTGGCATCTCCAAACGGCTTAACAAGACTTAGAAGATGCTCTGCAGAAATACCTTCCCACGCATTGTCATATCTTGACCAACCGGTAACGCAGTGAATATCCGAAAACAACTTCACTTGTGGCTGGGCTAGAAATTCAGTCCAGCCCCAAATAATTTTGTTTTCCACGGCCCCATCTATACGAAGGCCCCATTTTTGAAGATCGCATTCTGGAGTTATGCCCAAATCAAGTAACGGCCAATCTTTAACAAGCCGTTGGCCCGGTGGTAGACGCTCACGTGTCGTGTCGGTGACTTTCCCAGTAAGCAGACGCCCATCCCTCGCCCACTCCTGTTTACGCCGGATTAACTTTTTCCAGGGATTAACTTGATGGCTAGTCATCCCCGTTCTCGCATAATACGCGCTTTTGACCGCTCCCAATCTCGCTTTTTCTCCGCTTCACGCTTTTCGTATTGCCGTTTGCCCTTTGCCACACCGAGCTCAAGTTTAGCGATACCACGATCATTGAAATAGAGCTTTAATGGAACCAATGTCATGCCTTCTCTTTGTATCGCACCAATCAGTCGTCCGATTTGTCGACGATGGAGCAGCAATTTTCGTGGCCGTCGCGGCTCATGGTTTTGTGGCCCAGCTTGTTTGTATTCAGGTATGTGGGAATTAATGAGGAATATTTCGCCATCTTTTTCCGTTGCGTACGATTCTGCAATATTGGCCCGGCCCGCGCGTAAACTTTTGACCTCGCTGCCAGTTAAAACGACACCAGTTTCGAGACTATCTTCGATAGTATAGTTGTGTCGGGCCTTCCTATTATGTGCCGCAACACGAAATTGTTTCGCGGCGGAAACAGCCATCAGAACCTCAGTTCAACAGGCCCGCGGACCTCATGGCCACTTCGACGGTCCGTTTGCTCTCTTCGGAAATTTCACACATGGGAAGTCTAGTTTCCGATGAACACTTACCAAGAAGGCTCGCTGCGTATTTGACAGGGCCCGGGCTGGATTCACAGAATAAGCCCATGTGCAACGGCATCAACCGTTCGTTCAGCGTTTGCGCCTCCTTGATATTTCCATCACGCCACGCCTTGTGGAAATCGGACATCTGCTTTGGTGCAACATTGGCCGTCACGGAAATACAACCCCCACCTCCTTGCGCCAAGAAACCAATTTGCGTGCCGTCTTCGCCAGAGAGTTGGATAAAGTCCGTGCCCATGGCTATCTTCTGCCGAGTCGCACGTGCAACGTCATTAGTAGCGTCTTTTACACCAATAATATTGGGTAGTTTCGCGAGTCTTGTCATTGTATCGACTGTCATGTCGATAATGGATCGCCCAGGAATATTATAAATGATTACCGGTAAATCGACGGCGTCATTAAGCGCTTTGTAATGCTGATAAAGACCTTCCTGTGTGGGTTTGTTGTAATAAGGGGTCACGACGAGCGCCGCGTCTGCACCCGCTTTTTTTGCGTGTTTGGTCAACATAATAGCTTCTTCGGTGGAATTGGAACCGGTTCCAGCGATTACTGGAACACGGCCTTTAGCGACGTTAATACAAATTTCGACAACCCGCATATGCTCGTTATGGCTGAGTGTAGGGGATTCGCCAGTCGTTCCGCATGGGACTAGCCCTTCGGTTCCCTGGTCGATTTGCCATTCGACCAATTCTTCGTAACTGCTATCGTCGACTGCGCCATCGTTAAAGGGCGTGACTAGTGCGCAAATTGATCCTTGCAACATAACCGTGTCCCGTGAAATGAGCCCCGACCGGGCCAATGTAAATAATTCCAAACAGTAAACTGCGAACAAAATGTCCGCAAGGCTTCCGGTTGGGCGAAAAATCGTTATATAATTGTGATACTTATCCAAATTTACTCTAGACACTTCCCTGAACATGCAAAGCGGGCAAGACAGGCGGTTGAAAGCCAAAATCGGGGACCCCACTCAAATCAAACTGAGACTTTACAAACTACACGGAGTGGCCGGCGGTTTCATCATTCTTGGATTAACCACTTTAGGCTTTGCCCCATCACTGGCGTCAGGGCCAGCACTCAATCAGTCAGATAAAGCCTTATACAAAGGTGCATTTAAGTTCGCCGAGGTAGGAAATTGGACAGCCGCTCAGCATCGTGCTGGCCAAGCCCTAAATCCGTTACCACGAAAAATCCTCCGATGGCTTGCAATGTCTAAACCCGGCAACAGGTACAGCTTTTCTGAAATTCAAGATTTCATTGATAGAAACTCCCACTGGCCGGGGTTAAACATCCTGCAAAACCGTGCGGAACAAGCGATTGACGAATACACTCCATCCAACGTCGTCCTTGATCGGTTCAGTCAACGTCCACCCCAAATTACAGTTGGCAAAATCGCATACGGGCACGCGCTTATCGAAGCTGGTAAGACAATCAAGGGGCGCGCTCTGCTTCGAAATGCATGGGTCAATGGCCATTTTAGTCGCCGTGATGAAGCTCTATTCATGCGTCAACACCGAAAGCAATTCACCCAACACGATCATTGGGAACGGCTTGATAATCTGTTGTGGAAAGGACACCATCTTCAAGCTCGCCGCATGCTACGGCGGGTATCGCCGGGAGATCGCGCCTTAGGAATAGCACGAATACATTTACGAAAGCATCTCGGCGGTGTCGATCGAGCTATCGCACAAGTCCCAAAAAATTTATTAATAGACCCTGGGCTGATGTATGAGAGATTGCGTTGGCGTCGCAAGAAAGGACGAAATGTTTCTGCTCTCAATATTCTTATAAACGCACCAGAAAACATGGTCCGGACCGACTTATGGTCAAGAGAACGCGTCATACTCGCCCGCCGCTTACTAGTCAAAGGACAGATATCGGAGGCCTATCAAGCCCTGAAAAACCATGGGTTAGACACCCGACACCGACTTCAATTAGCTGAAGCAGAATGGTTAGCCGGCTGGATCGCGCTTCGATATTTAAACGACCCTAACGAGGCTAAACGAAGATTTGAACGACTTTTCCGGACCGTTTTCTATCCGGTCAGTAAATCAAGAGCGGCATACTGGGCTGGACGGGCAGCAAGCACCCTTGCAGAATTTAATTTGGCCCACGATTGGTACAAGCGCGCAGCCTCGCATCCAACAACATACCATGGTCAACTCGCAATCGAAGCTTTAGGCCAAAATTTATCGCCGACGCCGGACCGAATTACACTTAATTCTGAAAAAATAAAAAGTTTTCAAAACCAAGAATTGGTTCGCGTAATTCACCTTCTCAATCAACTAAATCAGCAAAAGCTTTTAAAAACGTTTTTGCTGCGGCTAAGTAGGATTGGTAAACATCCTGGCCATAGGACCCTAGTAGGCAATTTAGCAATAACCATAGGTCGTCTGGATCTCGCGGTGTGGGTAGCGCGACACGCACAGCGCGATGGTATAACACTTCTTAATTTAGGTTATCCAGTTTACCGAATTCCAACAGGCAAACCGGAGCGGGCCCTCTTATTGGCAGTAGCCCGCCAAGAAAGTAATTTCGATAAAGGTGCAATTAGCCCAGCAGGTGCACGAGGAATCATGCAACTGATGCCTCGGACCGCTCGAATTGTAGCTCAACGAAGTGGCATACCCTATTCCCGTCCTCGGCTCACGCGCGACCCCGCCTATAATATTAGATTAGGACGCCGCTATCTTAGAGATATGTTATCAAAATTTAACGGCTCATACGTTCTTGCCGTCGCGGCCTACAACGCGGGGGCCAATGCAGTCTTTCGTTGGGTCAAACACAACGGCGACCCCCGAAACCGAATAACCGATCCCATTGATTGGATCGAATTAATTCCATACCAGGAAACAAGAACCTACGTTCAACGGGTATTAGCAAACCTCCAAATCTATAGAAACCGCTTGCAGCCCGGACGAATGACGGTAACCCTACATAATGATTTAAGAAGATAATATATACCAGTTGAAGGAGTGGACGGGAAATGAGCACCAATCTCCTAGCCGGAATCGCTGCAAACTGATCTATCGTATGGACTCCGTTCAACCGAATTTTAATATACTTTACTCTGACATCTTAGACGCATCGCAGCGGCTGGCGAGGATTGCAGTTCGAACGCCATTAATCGACTGCCCTGAGACAATGACCGGTGGCAGATTTCGTTTATTGATCAAAGCGGAGATATTTCAGCGAACAGGTTCATTTAAATTCCGTGGCTCATATAATTTTATCAGCCGACTACACCGGTCGGTACGGCAAAACGGCGTGGTCGCATTTTCTTCAGGTAATCACTCGCAAGCGGTCGCAGCAGTGGCAAACCTCTTCAATATAAGTTCGACAATCGTCATGCCTTCAGATGCACCAGAGATAAAAATTAAGGCTACTCGACAACTTGGCGCAAAGATTATTCTGTATGACCGCTACATGGAATCAAGAGAAGAAATTGCTGAAAAAATCGTTTTGGAGCGAGGAGCGACGCTGGTACCCCCATTTGACCATCCTATTATTATCACCGGTCAGGGTACGGTGGGGTTAGAAATTTGTGAGCAACTAACACAAATGAACCTAAAACCAGATGTCGTTTTGATACCATGCAGTGGCGGCGGACTTACTGCTGGCATCGCCATAGCCATGAAACAGTTGGCTCCAAATGCAGAAGTATTTACTGTCGAACCCACTGGGTTCGATGACACCGCCAGGTCATTTATATCGGGACGGCGTGAGAGTGCAGGAACGACCGAAAGATCTGTTTGCGATGCACTTCTCGTTCCTACACCCGGCCAAATTACTTTTCCAATTAACCGCCAGCTGGTGCGACGTGGACTAGTGGTCAACGACACACAAACCCTTGGTGCCATGGCGATTGCGTTTTTATACCTCAAGTTGGTTTTGGAGCCGGGCGGTGCCATAGCACTGGCAGCAGCTCTCAATGATTTAGTTGATCTAACTGATAAAGTTGTAGTGGCGGTTTGTTCCGGTGGGAATGTGGATCCCACCCTATTCAATTACGCTCTAAAGAAAATTTAGCAAGCTGTGAAAAAAGCGATCAGCCATGTGGTTTATTAGACAACCCATCGCTGACAGCGGGATTAATACATAAGGCTTCGTCACTGCCTTCGACTAAGTTCAAAGGATGGCAATGGCCTTCAAATTTTAATCAGCTATTACAATTAGACACAGATGCCTGGTATATTACCAGAGTTGTAGATGATCGCGGGCAATGTATCATTCAACCACTCACCGCAAATTCTTGTCGAGCTCCGTCAGCCCACTTGAGACCATGTCCCGGCTCGTTGGGAGGTAGTATTTTACCACTTTTATCCATATCTGCCGGATTATCGAACAGGGGCTCCAAAAGTGGGAAATCTTCCATCCAACGCACAGACGGCACTGCTCCCGCCAAGTGAACGAATAGCGCTGGTAAAAAGTGGGGGGCCACTACGAGACCATAGTAATCCGCTATCGTTGCAACCCTCAGGGCCTCAGTGATACCGCCCATCATAGCCAGATCTGGTTGGACTACGGTACAGCAATTACGTTCAAAAAACGGTGTTAGTTCTACTAGTCCCTGGTGATGCTCTCCAGTTGCCAGCGGAACAGGCGAAGAAGCGGCAAGTGCCTCATAACCGGCGATATCGGATGTAGGCAACGGTTCTTCAAGCCACATCAAATTATATTCACCACATTCATTGGCGAGCCATGTGGCTTGTAGCAAGTCGCATTTTTCATTTAGATCAGCCATCACTCGAACATGATCTGGAATAGCATCTACAACTGCTTCTAATCTCTCAATGTCTGACGGCTGACCGGAAAATCTAAGTTTAATCGCTTGGCAACCCCTCTCGACATACCGTGTTGCTTGTAAAATTGCCTCTCCCGGCTCTTGGGTAGGCCCGAATCCACCGCTACCGTATACAGGAACCGCTTTTGGTTCCCCACCCAATGCAACACAGAGCGGTACACCCAAAATCTTTGCATGGAGATCCCACGCAGCAACGTCGATTGCAGCGACCGCAATGTAACCCGGACCACGTCCTAACCGGTTGAGCGAAGACACCAACCGCCGCCACAGCACTTGGGGAGCAGTAACTTGGCTGCCTAAAACAAATCGTTCAATCATATCCCGCGCCATAGCCGCAACGACTGCACCGCCACCACCCAAAACATAGCTGAACCCCGTTCCTGTAATTCCGTCGGCGGTTTCCATATCAACAACGACAACGTCAACAGACGTAATACCAGACCCTCCAGTCGCTGTGGTGAGCGGATAACACCAAAGGGTTGTGCTGGCACGCTTAATTTCAAACTTATCCATCGGCGACTACTTGTGGTTTGCTAACATCTATCATGACATTATCACCATCGACCAATTCAAGTGTAGTACGGACAGCAATGGCAGCGATCAACTCAATCTGATTGTCCGGATAGCTGTCGACCTCCGGCAATATGATTGCTGCGTCGATGCTATCTGCGAGTTTTACTTTGTAGCAGCGCGAATTACACCAATCAGGTCGAGGGGGCCGAATGATGATCCCCGGCCAAGACTTAACATTTTGCCATGCTTTGCGTTGTTGATCAGATCTAACTAATAGATTTACCGTCCCTGGATAAGGGTCAATCGCGAGTTGATTGCGAAAGGCCCCACGCGCCCAATCTAGAGAGGTAAAATCAGACGCCTTACCCAGCCCCGTAACCAGTTCACCTAAGATTCTTTGCGACGGCATACTATCATCCA
>CAYZMI010000033.1:0-23364 GCA_964479475.1 uncultured Rhodospirillaceae bacterium
TGTTGACCGAGAACTAGCCCGTATACCCAATATTGAAGGCTCTAGCGCCGGCCAAATTTATTTAACGCCTGAAACCGCTCGCTTATTTGAAAAAGCCGAACAAACTGCGGAAAAAGCTGGCGATAGCTATGTCACTGCAGAGTGTATCTTGTTAGCACTCGCTTTATCTAATGGCACGCCATCGGCGCAAATACTTGATGCAGCTCACGTGGATTCGAATTTACTGGAAAGAGCCATCCTCGATATTCGGAAGGGCCGCAAAGCCGATTCAGCGACAGCCGATACTAATTTCGATGCACTCAATAAATATGCTATTGATGTTACTAGCCAAGCGCAGGACGGGGTGCTTGATCCAGTTATCGGGCGGGATGAAGAGGTTCGCAGGACCATTCAAGTTCTGGCCCGGCGTACTAAAAACAACCCGGTCCTCATTGGCGATCCTGGTGTCGGTAAGACAGCCATCGTCGAGGGTCTCGCACAACGGATCGTAAAGGGCGATGTTCCTGAATGTCTAATTAAAAAGCGCTTGATGATGCTTGATCTTGGCGCGTTGATTGCGGGTGCTAAATTTCGTGGTGAATTTGAAGAGCGGCTCAAGTCTGTTTTGCAAGAGGTTAACGCCTGCGAAGGCAAAATTGTTCTGTTTATCGATGAATTGCACACACTGGTTGGGGCCGGTGCCAGCGACGGCGCGATGGATGCCTCCAATATGTTGAAACCTGCGCTGGCGCGGGGTGAACTCCGCTGCATCGGAGCAACGACGCTTGACGAATACCGTAACCACGTTGAAAAGGATGCAGCACTGGCACGAAGGTTCCAGCCTGTCTTTGTGGCGGAGCCGTCACTAGAAGAAACGATTTCAATCTTACGAGGTTTAAAAGAAAAATACGAAATTCACCACGGCGTTCGTATCACCGACAGTGCAATTATGTCCGCTGTGAACCTGTCCAACCGTTATGTCACCGATCGATTTTTACCGGACAAGGCGATAGATCTCGTCGACGAAGCCGCTTCGCGGTTACGGATGCAGATAGACTCCAAACCGGAAGAAATTTTCGAACTCGACTGCCAAATTACTCAGCTCAAAATTGAGCGCGAGGCGCTTCGTAAGGAAACCGATAAAGCATCCCAGGATCGGCTAAAAAAACTCGAAGTTGAACTTGCCGATCTTGACCAAAAAAATTCCCATCTAACGGCTATTTGGCAATTGGAAAAAGAAAAGATCGACGGGTCGCATAGAATGAAAGAAGAGCTAGATGTGGCGCGTAGTGAACTAGAGGTAGTTCAACGCGAAGGCGATCTAACGCGGGCCGGTGAACTGATGTATAGCGTCATTCCCGAACTTGAACACAAGATGTCCGATAGCGAAGCCACTGAAAGGACCCACATGCTCCAGGAAGAAGTTATGGAGGCGGATATCGCAGCCATCGTGTCACATTGGACCGGTATTCCTGTTGAGAAATTACTAGAAGGTCAGTGCGATAAACTCCTCAAAATGGAAGCTACGATCGGCGAACGCGTCATCGGTCAAGAAGAGGCTATAACGGCAGTCAGTGATGCGGTGCGGCGCGCGCGTACTGGCTTGCAGGATCCAAAGCGACCGATCGGTTCTTTCATGTTTCTCGGACCCACCGGTGTTGGTAAGACCGAATTGACAAAGGCGTTAGCAGAATTTTTATTCGACGACGACGCAGCAATGATCCGGATCGATATGTCGGAATATATGGAAAAGCACTCTGTTGCACGTCTTATCGGTGCGCCTCCCGGTTATGTTGGATATGAAGATGGGGGCACCCTGACCGAGTTGGTCCGCCGTCGCCCGTATCAAGTCATACTATTTGATGAAATCGAAAAGGCACATCCTGATGTATTCAACGTCCTGTTGCAGGTATTGGATGATGGCCGCCTGACCGATGGTCATGGGCGCACCGTCGATTTTCGCAATACGTTGATTATCCTCACTTCGAATCTTGGAAGCGATATTCTCGCTGGTGAATCAGACGCCCACCTCTCCGTTGGGACAAGAGAACAAGTTTTTGCGGTCGTTCGTGCCGCCTTCAGACCCGAGTTTCTAAATCGGCTCGACGATATGCTCTTATTCCAACGCCTTAAACGATCCCATATAGATGAAATTGTAGATATTCAGATCGCACGGCTCCATGAAATTCTAGCTGACCGTAAGATTACACTGACGCTCGATCCATCAGCACGAGAATGGATTGCTGCCGCTGGTTTTGACCCCGTGTACGGTGCGAGGCCACTCAAACGGGTTGTCCAGAAATCTCTGCAGAATCCTTTGGCAAGCAAGTTGCTTGAAGGAGCAATCGGAGACGGGGATTTGGTCAACGTTTCGGCCCGTGAAGATAGTTTACTGATCAGCGCGGTTCGGGCGGAGGCGGCCTAATCCTGCAGTCATATCGGCTCAGTCGTCAGCTGGATGTATTTGGCCTACACTGGTTCCATAAAATCAACAACCGGAGACAGAACCCATGAGCTACCAAGACATTATCTATGAGGTTGACGACAGCATCGCGACCATCACGCTCAATCGCCCCAAGGTTATGAACGCACTTTCTCCCAATTTGGAAGTGGAAATTCACCAGGCATTTGATGAAGCTGATGCAGATCCCAAGGCTCGTGTCATTATTCTGACCGGTGAGGGTGCTGGGTTTTGTGCCGGGTACGATCAGGGCCCCCGTGATGACGGTAAGAAAAAGGGAGATCCCACGGGTAAATCGATTGCAGAATTCATCGAAGGTTGGCAACGCAACGATGGAGAAGCTGCAAATAAATGGGTGCATATGTGGAAATTAGGTAAACCTATAATTGCGGCAGTTAACGGGTGGGCAATGGGTGGTGGCTTTTGGTATCAGCTCGCGGCTGATCTCACCATTGCATCGGATAAAGCAGTATTCGCTCAGCCTGAAGTCCGCCATATTTCTAATTCCAGCTATCTGTTCACCGCGCTGTGTGGTTGGAAAGTCGCTAATCGTTGGGCGCTTACCGGCGACCATTTCGATGCCGAAGAGGCCTACCGCATTGGCATGGTCAACGAAGTCGTGCCGCATGACAAGTTGATGGAGCGCTCCCGAGAACTGGCTGCTCGAATCGCGCTAGTGCCGGAACCTGCAGTACGCCTCAACAAAGCCATCGCTATGCAGGGGTTACAATCTTCGGGTGTATATGCGGCTCTTCTTACTGAAGGGGCATTAGGTGCGCTGGCGCATTCCTCACACAACGACTATCGAGAAGAGCTTTATGAGACCATGCGCACCGAAGGCGTTAGGGCCTATCTACAAAAGCGCGATGGGCCATTTCAACCCGAACCAATGGGACCAAAATCGGAAAAAGGTCGGCGTGAACGCCAAACTAAATAGTAAACGCTGGATAAGCTTAGGAGTGAGTTACCGCTGGGTAACCCCGGCACCTCTGGGGATAGATGCTAGCTGGCGGTTGAGGTAGGTGCGGACGTTTTGGAACGACGCAAGTTCTTTACCGCGAAGTTTTCGGCCGGACGGTAAGCGAATGCGGAGAGGGTTAACCTGGCGTCCTTTTGCTAGTATCTCGTAATGCAGATGAGGGCCTGTTGATCGCCCGGTCGAACCAACATAACCGATGACTTGGCCTTGTTTTACGCGCTTACCCCTTCGCATGCCACGCGCAAAGCGATGAATGTGCCCGTAGGCTGTTGAATATCGACCGTTGTGGCGAATTCGAATATATCGACCATAAGCGCCGTTCCAACCCATTCTGACAATTTTACCTCGTCCGGCCGCAAAAATTGGGGTGCCACGTGGAGCGGCGAAATCGATGCCACGATGCATTTTGGTGTAGCCTAAAATTGGGTGACGACGCTTCCCATATCGAGATGAGAGACGTGCACCGTCTACAGGTGTCTTGAGCAACGGTTTTTGAGCACTGTGACCGCGTTCGTCGAAATAACCTACACGGGAACGTCCGTTCCTTAGTTTGGCCTCAAAACGATAATATTGTTTGGTTTTACCGCCTACGGTCATTTGTGCGTAGAGGATGTTGCCCCAGCGAGCAATGCCGCCGCTTTTCAGATGCGACCGCTCAACCATAATGCCGAAGGTATCTCCGCGCTGGATATCACGCTGAAAGTCTATATCCCAACTGAACAGTCGCACAATATCTATGATAACTGATGACGGCAGTCCTGCTTCACGCGCCGTGGTGTAGAGACTAAGATCAATTGTTCCACCCATACGGACGACGCGATGATCCAATGCTTTATGGATGCGGATTGCCTTGAATTTCCCAGTTGTTGTTCGTAAGACGCGGATAGTTTGATCCATCGACGTCGTAATACTTAAACCCATGAAACGTCCACTGGTGCCGGGTGTCTGTGGTGCAGTGAAAAAAACGGTTAGTGAATGTCCGGGGCGAAGGTCTCGCGGGCTAAATATTTTGCGTATAGCAGTCACTGCTTTGTGTGCGTCTACACGAGGAACGGACGCCCTGGTCATTAGTTTGATAAACGTATCGCCTGACCTTGCCGTTACTTGTTTCTTTATTTGTTTAGGAGGGGTTGGGACCGGGGCAATATCTGCTTGTGCTAAAACTCGCGGAGTTGAGGGGACAAATTCCGCTGAACCCTGATTAGATAATATTACTGTGTTTTGTGTTGGGCCTGATAGCGGGTGCGCGGAATATCCGACAACAATAAGAGTGAATGCGCTACAAGCGGTAACGGCTTTGATGGCAAAGGTGATACGGGGATTACGCAGGGTCACGAATTAAAACTCGTCAATTTTACACCAAACGCCAATTCGGCGGGCGCTACCTGTCCAAAATTGGAGGCTCATCGCGAGCCAGAGCATGCTTAAGAGCATTTTTTTTGTCAACTGAAAATCGTTAAATTCTAACGTGTTAGCTCTGTTTCTTCCAAATTTATTTTTAACGATAGGAGTAAATGCGTTGGTTGACGTTATGACCAATGAGGAATTTACTGTTCATGAAATAACAAAAACTTAAAGGATCAGGGACGTGTTCCGCTCAGCAGAGACATTTTTTCGACCCGAAACGGTCGCCATCGTCGGCGCGTCAGAAACAGGTGGTGGTGGATGGGCGCGCGCAATTTACGAAAACCTGGAATATGCAGGATTTCCGGCGGAAGTTTTTTTAATTAATCCACGGAGGGACGAACTTTGGGGACAGAAGGTTTATCCTGATTTTGCCTCCCTACCCAAGCCGGTGGATTTGGCGCTGACGATAGTGCCGGCAGAATATATTCCTGACGTTCTGGCAGAGGGCGTTGATAATGGGCTAAAGGCCGCTTTGGTTTACGCTGCCCGATTTGGAGAAGGGGGAGACGATGAAGCGGCAAAGCGTGGCGATGCTCTACGGGTTCTTTGTGAAGACAAAGGGCTAATAATTTGTGGTCCCAACTGTATGGGTGCGTTGTCCTTTCCTGAAAACCTATTGTTTTATCCAGCGACGCGAATTCGAGGACTACCTGTTGGTCCAACTGGTGTCGTGTTTCAATCTGGCGGAACCTTCATGTTCTGGTTACAGCGTGCCGCTGAACGTGGTCTCGGTTTTTCCTTTGCAGTTTCGTCAGGAAACGAACTTAATTTGGACCTAGCAGACTACATTAATTTTCTGGTAGAGGACCGCTCCACTCAGATGATCGCCTGCATGGTCGAAGGAGTTCGGCGTCCTAAAGCGTTTATGGAAGCAGCACGACGTGCGTTGGCAGCAGAAAAACCTATTGTCATGCTTAAGCTTGGAAGGAGCGATCTTGGTAAGGAAGCAGCGCAAAGCCACACCGGTGCCCTAGCAAGTGATGACGCGGTTCTGCAAGCGGTGTGTCGCAAATACGGCGTGGTGCGTGTATATTCGTTAGACGAGATGATTGATCAGTGCCTCGTCCTGAATCAACGGCGATGGCCCAAGGGACCGCGCATCGCAATGGCCGGGTTTTCTGGTGGTGGTAAGGGCCTATATCTCGATTATTCCAACGATGAAGGTGCAGTTCAGGCGGTGTTGTCGGATGAAACAATTTCCGTGATTGAACCTTTGATTGACCCTGGACTGCCCGCCCAAAGCCCGATCGACTGCGGTGCGGGTATTGCTTATCGCCAGGAAGTATTTGCAAAGGTTTGCACCGTAATGGCCGCTGATCCTGGTGTCGATATCGTTACTATGCAGGGTCAGTTGCCTACCATGTCCGATGATCCTAATGATCCCACCATCTTTTCCAGGGTTGTCGATTCCACAGACAAACCCGTCATTGCTCATGTTCGAGTGTCGCAAAATCTCAGCGACACCGGCCGCGAGTTCCAAAGTGCTGCTAAGGTGCCTTTTGTTCAGGGTTTGCCACAGACAGTGCGCTCGATGCAGGGATTGTTGCATTATGCGAATGCCCTGAAGCGGGGGATTGAAGAATTACCCAATGCTAGGGGCACTAAAGCCGAACTGGAAGGTGACGCTCTTGACACTCTTTTAACAGCTCATGGCCTTACGCCGCCCAAGAGCGGTTTTGGTGCTACGGCGGAAGTTGCCGCCAAGATAGCAGCTGATATAGGACATCCGGTAGCCCTGAAAATCGTCTCACCACAGGCAATCCATAAGACAGAGGTTGGTGGTGTTATGCTTAATTTAACAGACAAGGAGAGCATACTTACTGCGGCCAATTCGATGGCAGCGCGTCTCACGGCGACCGATCCAAATGCGCAAATTGATGGATACATAGTGCAGGAAATGGTTTCCGGCACCGAGGTAATTCTTGGCGTGCGCGAAGATCCGCAATTTGGCGCCTTCATGGTTGTTGGGCTCGGGGGAGTTTTGGTTGAAGCAATGCGCGACGTTGCATTCCGCATGTTACCGGTCAATGAGATAGAGGCGCGTGCTATGTTAGAAGAATTGCAAGGCAAAGCAGTGCTCGGTGAATTTCGTGGTGCGCCTCCGCGTGACATAGATGCGTTAATTGCGGCAATTTGCGGATTGTCGGTTATCTATATCGATCATCGTGAGCATCTTATGGATTTGGAAGTCAACCCACTAATGGTGGGGGCGTTAGGGGAGGGTGTGCGCGCCGTCGATGTGCGTCCGAACTGGCGCTAAGATCTAGGTTGAAATAAGTATCGTATAAATAAAGGGAGGCTGCAGATGGATTTTGAACTGCCAGAAGAATTGCGCATGCTCAAAGAGACGGTTCGCCGATTTGTTGATAGAGAAATTATCCCCAATGAACGCGATTCTTATGTTGGGCACAATCTGAAACCAGAAGAGCGAGAACGTCTTGAGGACAAGGCCAAGGAAATTGGCCTTTGGTTATTCGATGTTCCCGAGGAATATGGCGGGCAGGGTATGGGTTTCCTCGCTCGATGTGTGGTCTGGGAGGAAATGGCACGGACAATAGCTATACCGGCAAGAGGTGGACATATATTTGGGCCCCCGGTGAGCCCAATTCTTTACTACCTCAATGATGAGCAAAAGGAACGCTATCTTATGCCAGTGTTACGTGGCGAGCGGGTACCTTGTTTTATGCAAAGCGAACCTGACGCTGGCGGCGATCCAGGCAGTATGCGCACTACCGCTGTGATGGAAGGAAACGAATATGTGATCAACGGCTATAAGCGCTGGATCACTGGTGCTGATAAAGCCGACTTTGCCCAAGTTCAAGCGGCAACCGATCGATCTAAGGGATCACGCGGTGGTATTTCCACATTTTTGGTCGACATGGACACTCCTGGCATCGAGCTAATACGTCCGCAGGAAACCATGATGGATGATAGGCCCTGGGAAGTGTCCTTTACCGATGTTCGGGTGCCACCTGAAAATCTAATTGGTGAAGAAGGCGATGGTTTTAAATTCGGCCAAACATGGATTACCGCTGGTCGACTGCGCCATGCTGCGCGCGGTATAGGTGTTGCGGAGCGATGTATGGAATTGGCAGGTAAATACACCAATGAGCGAGAAACCTTTGGCAAAAAGTTGTCTGAACGCCAGGCGGTCCAGTTCATGATGGTGGATTCGTGGATGGAAACGAAATCGACACGATTAATGGTTTACAACACCGCTTCGCGTGCCGATGCCGGCGAAGATATCCGTTACGATTCTTACATGTGTAAGATCATGGGCGATGAGCTGGCATTTCGTGTCTGTGACAAGACAATGCAGGTCCACGGAGGAATCGGACTAACTACAGACCTTCCTATTGAGAAGCTCTGGCGTGACAGCCGCTCAATGGTGATAACCGAAGGTCCGCCTGAAATCTTGAGAATGGTGCTGGCACGAGCGTTCTACCGCGAATACGGTGGATAAAATTAATCGTATCTCATTTTGCCAATAACAGTCAGAAAAGGAGAAATTTTTAAATGGCTGCCAAAAAGTTGAAATGCGTCAAAGTTCAAAAAAAGAACGGTATCACTTGGGTTATGCTTAACCGTCCAGAAAAGCGCAATGCGATGAGCCCCCAATTGCATTACGAAATGGACGAGACCTTAAAAGAGCTAGAGACAGATCCGGCTACCAAAGTGGTGGTTATTTCAGGTGCAGGCGGCTATTTCAGCGCCGGTCAGGATCTTAAGGAGTTTTTCCGCGCTAATGAGAATAACCCAGCGGGCCAAAAGGCAGCGGCGGAGGCAGCTAACCGATGGAGATGGGAACGGCTGTATAAATATGACAAACCGACCATTGCTATGATCGAAGGCTATTGCGTGGGTGGTGCGTTCATGCAGCTCTGCGCCACTGATTTTGCCATCGCGGCAGAAGATACGGTATTTTCGCTTTCCGAGGTTAATTGGGGCATTCTACCAGGTGCGTTGGTCAGCAAAGTGGTATCCGATACCATCATGCCTCGTAAGGCACTGTATTATTGTTGTATTGGTGAGCCATTTGATGGCAAGGAGGCGGAAGCGGTTGGCTTTGTAAATTTTGCCGTGCCCAAGGAAGAACTTATCGACAAGACCGTTGAATTGGCACAGAAATTAATGGCGAAGAGCCCCGCCGTATTGCGTGCGACCAAACATGCGGTGCGCCAAGTTCGTACTATGGATTTTGACCAATCTTATGACTATCTCGCCGCTAAGGGGCAGGCAATCAAAGTTGGCGATCCGGAAGATTCATATAATACGGGACTTAGTCAATTTCTCGATAAAAAGAGCTATAAGCCTACCTTCGAGCCGTTTGCTAAAAAAGCCGATAAAAAGCCGGGAAAGCGCAAAACCGGAGCAAAAAAGAAAGTAGAGGCATCTCGCGCGACACAAAAGCGTACCACAGCCAAAAAGAAGTCGGGGGTCCGAAAAAAGAAATAGAGGTATGGTCAATTAAATGAAAAACGGCCCCATTGGGGCCGTTTTTATTCTCGCGGGATAATCCTAATGTCGACGGCGCAAACGCCGTCCCCTTTGGCTTGGACTATCAAAGGGTTGATTTCTATATCAGCCAAAAAATGTCGGTGGTCCAAAAAGAAATCACCTAGCGCAACGATGGCCGTGATTAGTGCATCCTTATCTGCTATCGGGGCGCCGCGGAAGCCGTCCAGCAAAGCCGCCGATTTGATCTCCTTAAGCATACTGCGCGCATCGTCCAGGGTGATAGGTAGCAGACGGATTGCTATGTCGTGCATAAGTTCTACCAAGACGCCCCCGGCCCCGAGCACCATCAACGGGCCGTACAACGCATCGTCTCTTGCGCCGACGAGTAGTTCGGTGCCTGACACCATCTCTTGCGCCAGAAAGCCGTCAATACGTGCATTACTGTCGTGTGTTTTCAGGCGACTCGCCATTTTCTCCGCTGCTATTACGGCTGCCTGTTCGTTGGTAATGTTGAGTGTTACGCCCCCAACTTCGGTTTTATGGCTAGCTTCGGGCGAGATAATTTTGAGTGCGGCAGGGAAACCGACGGTCTTCGTGGCGTCACCTGCCTTGGCGGTAGTGTCCGCCCGCGCTGTCTTGGGAGAAGGTAATCCAGCATCTGCAAGCGCTTTTTCTAACGCCTCACCTTCACAATCTTCTGCTTTACCCGTGGGATCAGCCAGTGATGCGATTTGGTTTCCTGAGCGTTGCGCGTAGAACCACAACGCGTTCATGACGCGTACACCCGTGCGTGTTCCTTGAATAAATGACATGCCAGTCTGATCTTGAAATTCGACGCCGCCGTCTGGAATGTTGTGCAGCATACGGGCAAAAGAAATTACAGGTTTGTCAGTATTTCTAACCAATTCTTTCACTTCATCGAGGGCGCCGGCGCTGCGAGCGGTTCCCGGCATATTGTTACACCAGGCCACCATATCCACACCTGGATCGTTGGCGAAAAGTTTGCAAATCTCTACCGGCGATGATTTTCCCGACACGCCCACAGGTGCGCCAGTGTCAATGGGATTACGGATATGACAATCTGCTGGAACAAAGGGACGTATGGCTTCCACTGTCTTGGGGGAGAGGTCGGGAACCACTGCGCCCTCCGCCTCACAATAATCATGAAGCAGGTCGACGGTACCTCCTGATGTTGTCATGAAGGCGATAGCTGGTCCTTTAGGCAGTCGCCCTTGTTGGAATCCAAGGGTCATCTCGATCATTTCTTCTAGGGTTTCGCAATTGATAATCCCGTATCGCTCACATACCGCTTCGTATGCTGCATAATCGCCTGCTACTGCACCTGAGTGGGTTTCGGCGGCCTGCCGCGAGCCCAGCGATCGACCGGTTTTGATAGCGATGATAGGTTTTCCGGCCGCTAATGCACGGCCCGCTGCTTGTTTAAATTCGTCAGGCTTGCGGATGCCTTCTATAAACAAGCAGATCTGTTTGGTATGGGAATCGTCTATGACAAAATTCATATAATCCGAGAGGTCGAGACACAATTCATTGCCTGACGAAATGGCGTAGGAAAATCTTAGGCCACGTTCCTGCGCTGAACGAGTAAAGTAGCTCAAAGTGCCGCCTGATTGTGTAATCAGCGCTACCTGTCCCGGTTCCATATTTCTTACGTGTTCGTGTGGATAGCAGTAGAGGTTTTCGCGGACACCCGCGAGCCCCATGCAGTTGGGTCCGCATACCGAGATGTCGAGTTCTTCGAGCACTTTACGGAAAGCTTGGCCGCGGTTAATTGATTCTTCGCGACCGCCATCGCCAAATCCGGATGCATATACAACGGCAGCTTTAAGACCGTTATCAACCCCTTCGCGAAGCGCACCTTCAATGGCACGCGCTGGAATGATCATCAGTGCGAGATCTGCTGGTTCGGGCAGTGAGGCAAGATCTGGATAGCACCTCACTCCGTATACTTCATTGCGTTTAGGATTGACCGGAAAGACTTTGCCAGGGTAGCCAGAGGCCTGAAGACTGGCAAAAATATTGCGCGGCCAGTGCGATTTGTCTGTCGCCCCAACAATAGCAATTGATTTAGCTTTGAAGATATCGGCCGCCGACTTGGCCATGCGTTTCCTCCCTTTGGTACTATTCGTGATTGTTTTAATGATTCAAAACGAGAACCGCACCGTCAAATAAACTGAAAAGAAATTATGTACATTGACTGATGGCGCATAAGTCTCACGAAGCGAAAGATTACCAAGTGAATAGTGCCCTAATCTACGACTGGGCATCCGGGATCCTTTTCATACACCGAACTACTGAACACGTCCGCGTGCAGCGATGTCCCACACGTCCGTTACGACACGGTCGCGCACAACGATGAACCGGTCATAAAGATTGACCGTGGTGTCACAATGGCTAGGTATAAAAAAAACCTTTTCGCCAAGTGCAAGTGGGCAGCCGCCATTCTCCCAGGCTAGTTCGCCATGTTCTTCCCCCGCGAATTTGAACGAAGCGTGAGGAAGGTTCTGTAACACTGGCGGACCACCGTCCGAACTTACCGCCTTGAGCCCCATATCGATGATGCAACGATTATCCGCCGGTTTGGAGATTACTGATGTCATTACAGTGAGAGATTGCTCAAATGGAACTCGTTTGTTGTGAGCCCATTCTATATCCCGATAACGCGAATCCATGAATAAATAGCCACCCGGTTGCAACTCAGTCAGCCCATGGGCTGCTGCATCGATTACAGACGTACCGGTGCCGCCACCCGTCAGATAGTCAACTTGAATGCCGTCGTTCCGAATTATATCCGCAGTTTCAATCAGTTTTCCAAGCGCATCCAAGTTTGCTGCGCGCCGACTGTCAAAATCCGGCATCATCTGAATTGACCCCTGATATCCTTGCAATCCCTTGAAATTGAGCCATTCGGATTCCATCACTTGGCGGGCCAGGACGAGTGCCTCGTTTCCGGGAGGCACTCCACAGCGCTGCTGTCCGACATCCACCTCGATAACTACATCCGGGCGGACGCCCGCGTTATGGGCGCACGTGGCCATCTCCTCGAGATTGCTCTTATTGTCAGCAACCACCGATACGGTGGTTTGGTTGGCCAACTGCATCAGGCGCATGAGTTTGGAAGTACCGATAACCGGTGTGGTGATCAAGATATCGCGGCTGCCACCTGCAGCTAGGACTTCCGCTTCTCCGAGTTTAGCACAGCAAATCCCGCAAGCGCCTGCGGCGATTTGCATCTCTGCTATCGCAGGTGATTTGTGTGCTTTGGCGTGGGGTCGCCATGCAACTTGGGCTTGAGAAGCTAAAGTTGCCATATGTTTCATGTTGCGATCAAAAGCATCCCCATCAACCAATAGGACTGGGGTATCGAGCTCGTCGAGGTTCATGAGTACAAACATCCTAAACAACACACGAAATCTACGAATTCTTTCCCGGTGTTACGGGAAAGAGGAGGTAGACGAGGGCCACCCTCTCGCAAGGAGCTGCTAGATTTGACAAATTTATTCATTCGTTTGAATTAATCCTGTGTCATGAACAACTTTCCCGTCGACCATCGTTAGCTCGGCGGTAATGTCCTTTAGGTCGTTTTCAGGGCATGTGAGAGGGTCGTTGGACAGCACAATAAGATCGGCCAGCTTGCCCGGCTCTAAAGACCCTTTAACATCTTCCTCGAAAGTAAGGTGCGCGGTTTCAATGGTAGCACAGCGAAGCGCCTCTTCGCGGGTCAAAGCCTGGTCAGGTGCTACCGGCGCATCGATCTCGCGATTATACCGCGTTACAGATTGCCACACTGGATACCATAGCGTTGTCGGTACGTTGTCGGTAGCAAACCCAATATGTACACCCGCATCCAATAGCCGTCGAAGCGGAGCAATATCATTTTCGTTTTCTTGCCCAATTTTGTCTCGGACGATATGCCCGTGCTTATAAATATATCGATTTGTGTGTGAACTCATGACTAAACCGAGATCCGCGATTGTCTGGATTTGATTTTCATTGGCGACATCTAGGTGGCCCATGATCCAACGTTTGCCTGCCAGCGGTACCACTTCGTTGACTTCTCTGAAATGATCTAGGAATTCCATCCAAATAGCCGCAACCCGGATATCATTGCGCGCCGCTTCGGTCAGCATCGGCGTCATCAATTCTTGAGATACGCCGCTGTCATAATTAAAACCCGACCAGCCGGTATAGGGAGCTGCCCGACTGCGCATTAAATTTTCTGGCAAAATTCCGTAATCTGCGAACATTCCTTCGACGCGGAGCCATGCGTCCCCGTCCCCACGGCCACCGATAAAATCCGACCAGCTTGCCAGCGCCTCGGTATAACCGTTTAGATCGGCAAAATGCCAAGATGGGCTAAAGACCAATGAGCCACGCACAGTTGCCTCGCCGGATTGCTTGACAGCACGCCAGGCATCGATCAATTCCTGCGCGCAGCCATGTTCCTCAAAAACGCTGGTAGTGCCGGTGGCATTGTAGATCGCCATAGACGTTTTAATTCCTGCGACGCGGTCCTCGTGTTGGAAGCGTGGCATAGCCTCGAAAAAGGCAAGCTCCACCACCGGCATGTATGTGTGTTCATGGATGACGCCGTTAAGGGTCTTACCGTCCGCGTCGGTTTCCAGCGTAATGGTATCGGGTAAGTTCCCCATATCTAGGGATAGGCCGCTTGTTTCCAAGGCCTGAGAATTCGCTACCGATGTTAAAGGTAGAATATGCCGCCAATAGCCCCAAATAGGTTTTATATAGACCGGGTTGTTGGGCGATACACGGTCTAAATCATGCCGTGTGGGAAATCGATTTTCTGCTAGGCAGCCGGGTACGTTCCAATAGTAGGGCGGTTCGCCGATGGGCATGGTGACTACCCAATCGCCAGGTTCTGCATTTCCCACCAAGGCCTCTATACGCAGCAATATATCGTCAATAGAAGTGCACCCCGCGAGAGTCGGGAACACCGTCTTAAGCCCCTCGCGATCCAAATGGGAATGGCCGTCAATCATACCCGGCATCACCGCTCGCCCTCTGGCGTCTAGAATTTGGGCGTCTCCATAGTCTGATAATAAAAAATGTTCCGGTCCTACAGCCTCTATCTTATTGCCACGCACAGCGACCGCTTCGGCCACGGTGCCCTCGACGTCGCAGGTGATCACCTTAGCATTGTGGATGAGATAAGTGTCCGGCACGGCCTGATATTGCTCGATTAGGCGCCGACGGCGTAAGCCTCACGGCGGTAATCAGCGGCACCGCAAAGGACGCCATTGTCGAGAACCTCTATACATTTGCTGGAACCGAAATAAGAAGCACCTGAGGCACGCTTCACGTTGAATCCACGGTCAATTAATTCCGCACCGATAGTGTCGGGAAACTCGTCATCAATCAAATAATTACCTGCCATATCCACCGACCACCGCGGCGACTCAATGGCAGCTGAGATCTCCATACCTCTGTCTACCATGTTGGTAAGCATTTGGATGTTTGAAATAGTTTGAGCGGGGCCGCCTGGAGTTGTCAGCAAATATTTTACCTTGCCATTTTTAAAAGCCATTACGGGGTTGAGTGTGTGGCTGGGTTTCTTATGTGGGGCAACCACGTTTCGGTGCTCCGGGTCGGTTACGAAACCGGTCATGCGGTTATTGAGCAATATACCAGTGCCCGGATCCAGAAATGCTGAGCCGAACACATGGAATACGCTTTGCACAACGGAAATGGCACTGCCCTCGCCATCAGCTAGCGTTATACAACTAGTGCCGCCCGCACCCGGTGGTTGATGTGGACCGGGCGCGGCTGCCCTTACGGCGGCTTGAAGCTTTCTGGTCATTTGGCCGCTTAGCAGTTCGTCAATGGGGGCAGGGTGAACAGCAGGATCGCATATATACGGGACGCCTTCGTCAAAAGCCGCCCGCGCCGCAGCCATCAAATAAGCTAGCCGGTCCGCGTCATGCCCTTGAAACGCTTCGCTGGGAAGGTCAGCGATGCCGTTAAGCTGCATTAGCATCAAGATACCGTATGAATTTGGCGGCATTACATGGACATCAATATCCCGATAGGTGGTGTGCAGCGTATCTACCCATTGAGGTTCGTAACCTTCAAAATCTGAGGCAGACAACAATCCACCATTGGCCTGGCAATAATTGCCCAGCGTTTTGGCTATGCGGCCTTCGTAGTAGGCCGCGCTCCCATTTTCTGCAATGTCGTGTATCGTATCGGCGAGCGCAGGCAATTTAACGATGTCTCCGGCGTTCATTGGCACGCCGTTGGGTAAATACTGCGCAGCGCAACCAGGGTCTTTGCCTACGTGGTCGAAAAGACGAAGCGCACCAGCTAGTACACGGCTTAACGGGTGCCCGTTCTCAGCTACGTCGATAGCATCCTTGAACAGTTCCGGCCACGGTAATTTGCCATGTTTTTGATGGATGCGTTCCCAGCCGCGTACCATACCTGGGACCGATGCGGCGTTGGGGCCATGCATCACCATGCCCTCCTTATAAAACTCAGGCGTTGCGCCGGCTGGAGCATAGCCGGATGCGTTCAGGCCCTCGGTCTTACCGGTATTGCCGTCGTGAAAGATGATAAAGGCGTCTCCGCCGAAAGAGGTTGCATGCGGCAACACTGTTGCCAAGACGGCGGAACAAGCAATCATAGCATCTACTACCGAACCACCTCGCTCCAGAATTCGCAAGCCGGCAATTGACGATAGCGAGTGGCCGGAAACCACCATGCCCTTAGAGCCATAAACCGGCGAGCGAGGCATTTTTACACCGGCAAATTCATCGGTCTTTCCGGCGCTTTTTTCGGCCATGGAATGCTCCTTTGTCTGATTTATAACTATTAATTAACATCATGGCGTTGGACTGCGCTATGTCAATGTGGCGGTCTCTCTTGATCGTCTATGCAGCTGAGGTTAGTTATTGAAATATGTGATCAATTTAGTTGCGGAGACAGATATGCCAGCGCCTGATCTAAAAACTATAGATATCGGTAATGATGAGCAAATAAGCTATCGCGAAGCGGGCAACGGTACACCGGTTGTGATCTTGCATGGGCTTGGTGGCCGGTCGGAAAGCTGGGTGCCTCAATACGAGGCGCTATCCGGCCGCTATCGCATTATTGGGTGGGATGCCCCTGGATATAACCAATCGAGCGAAATGCTCCAAGACGAGCCGCTGATACCGGATTACGTTCACATTGTAAAACGCTTTGCTGATGCGTTGCTCCTCAACCGATTTCATCTGGTCGGCCATTCAGTGGGTACGGTGTTGGCGGCCGGATTTCATAAACAATATCCTGATCGGTTAATAAGCCTAACATTAGCTGAGGCGGTGATTGGTAATGGCCGCGATCCCAAGGACCAACAGGATGCTTCTATTTCGGTGCGCGCAAAAGATTTCGAGGAGTTGGGACCGGCGCGGGTGGCTCGGAAGAAGACACCAAACTCGCTATCCCCTAATGCCGATCCGATGGTGATAGAGAAAGCTATCGAATTTGCCTCTAAGGTCAAAGTAGCAGGCCATCTGAAACTTGCTGGTGCCTTGGTCCGTGCCAATATATTCGATCATGTGACGCCACTTGCTTGTCCTGGCATGATCATCGCCGGCTCTGACGACCGTTCAGCACCACCACAATTCGTTAAAGAAATCGCTGATGCCTATCCCGGAATTGTGCATCACACTATCGATGGAATAGGTCACCAAATCGCTTTGGAAAAGCCGGATACCTTCGTCGGACTTTTATGCGATCATCTCAATGCGGCGGAGGGCACTGGTACTTTAGTTGGCCAAGTGACTTGACGTTAATGCGTGTCGGCTATTTTTTATTTTGCAGCCCAACGGAGAAATATTTTAATCCGCTAAGATGGGTGGAAATGCGGTAAGCGTGGCTAATAGAATTACTTAAATTTCATCCTCTATACTCGGGTGGCGAAAGCGAGGTCGCAAAATCCGATAGACGATCACCGCTGTTACCGCAAAAACAAAAAAAGGCATCCACCAGGGTGCTGCGGTGTGGAAGATGGCGACACTAAGGCCCCCCACAACGCCAAGTGCCATGGAAATTTCCTTCGCCCTACGATAGATTGGGTGGTTAAATTTTAGGTCCTGGTCGATTTCACCTGGGTGTTTCCAATCGTCTGACTCCGGATAGACCCGCGCCATGTCGGGACGTTTGGAAGGGTTCGCGGGTAATTTATTCTGGGGCACCTTTGTATCCGTCATCGACTCGTTTTAAATTATAGACTTGCCAGGGTCGTGCCAAAGTAAACACAGTTTGTTGGCCTTTATTAACCATAACCTACCAAACATCAATTTTTGGCCAGCCGAGTTTCGACTAGCCGCGCCCAGTAGCTGGCACCATAGGTTAGTGCCTCATCGTTGAAATCATACCGTGCGTTGTGCAGGTAACATCCGCCTTCGCCCGGTCCGTTGCCAATCCAGATGTAACAGCCCGGCCGTTCATTGAGCATATATGAAAAATCCTCTGCGCCCATCTTAGGGTTGGGGTCGATCTTAACGTTATCCCGTCCAACTACGTCCTCTGCAACCTTGGCAGCAAAATCGGATTCTTTTAGCGTGTTAACCGTCGGCGGGTAGCCTTCGGTAAAGTTAACGTCGACGCTGATGTCAAACATGGTGGCAACGCCTGCAGCGATCCGTTTAATCGCGGCCAAGGCCTGATCTTGAATTTGTGGTTTGAATGTCCGAACTGTGCCGCGAAGGACAATGTCATCGGGAATAATGTTGTAGGTCTCTCCCGCATGCATTTGGGTGATACTGCATACTACCGCCTCCAACGGATCTACAGCGCGACTGGTTACGGTCTGGAGCGCTGCTACCAAATGGCTTGCTGCGACAATCACGTCTTGTCCTTCGTGGGGAAACGCGGCATGAGTGCCTTTCCCGCGAACCCAGATTTCGAGTGTATCTGCTGCGGCCATTGCGGGGCCGGGGCAAACTTCGAAGGTGCCAAGGTTTTGGCCCGGGAAATTGTGCATACCCCATACCGTTTCACATTGGAATTTTTCAAATAGTCCATCCTGTACCATCTCGCGCCCGCCGCCGGCGAACTCCTCTGCCGGCTGAAATATAAAATGCACTGTGCCCGCAAATTTACGTGTCTCGGATAGATATTTCGCGGCGCCGAGTAGCATCGTGGTGTGACCGTCATGTCCACAAGCGTGCATTTTTCCGGAATTCGTTGAAATGTGTGCGTGATCGCCTTTCTCCTCGATATCGAGAGCATCCATATCAGCGCGCAAACCTATTGCCGGCCCATTGCCGTAGTTACCTTTGAGCGATCCCACCACGCCGGTGCGCGCTAAGCCACGGTCTATTTCAATGCCAAATTCTGTTAGCTGGTTTGCGACAAAGTCAGCCGTTTGAAATTCTTCGAAGGCGGTTTCTGGGTGGGCATGAATGTGATGCCGCCATTGTTTCATTTCATCTTGAAATTGTGCGATACGATTGATTATTGGCATAGCTTCACCCTTTGACCTACCTTTTCTGGAGCGTTTATCTTACGGCGGCGCCTGTCAAGTGATGGCCCCAACTACTTTCCAGCCATTGCAAGAAATTTATAGGTATGTAAAAAATATTTAGACCATCTAGTCAGGAATTTAATGTCTGAACATTATGAAGATATCCGCGACGCAGTCGCTAAGCTTTGTGCACAATTTCCGGGGGAATATTGGCGCGATCTTGACCGCGAACGAGCCTACCCGGGAGAGTTTGTCACCGCGTTAACCGATGGTGGCTATTTATCGGTGTTAATCCCTGAGGAATATGGCGGCAGTGGTCTTGGGATTACTGCGGCTGCAGCAATCATGGAGGAAATCCATAAATCAGGTTGCAACGGGGCCGCTTGTCACGCACAGATGTACACCATGGGAACTGTGCTGAGACACGGAAACAATGAGCAAAAACAAGCTTATTTGCCAAAGATCGCAACCGGTGAGTTGCGTCTCCAGGCGTTTGGTGTGACCGAGCCAACTAGTGGCACCGATACGCTGGGGCTTCGCACTACGGCGGTAAAAGAAGATAACGATTCATATATCGTCAATGGCCAAAAGATCTGGACGTCACGCGCTGAACATTCTGATCTTATGCTTTTACTGGCGCGGACCACACCGCGTGATGAGGTCCAAAAACGCACAGAGGGTCTTTCAGTTTTTATTGTCGACATGCGGAAAGCGCTGGGTAATGGCCTCGAAATTAAACCAATCCGGACCATGATTAACCATGCCACGACGGAGGTTTTCTTCGATAATCTGCAGATTCCTGCCGATTCCCTGGTAGGTGAGGAGGGCAAGGGCTTCCGTTATATTCTCTCAGGCATGAATGCCGAGCGAATACTGATTGGCGCTGAATGTATCGGCGATGCGCGCTGGTTTATTGAAAAAGCCGCTGAATACGCCCGGGAGCGTGTGGTTTTTGGGCGCCCCATCGGTCAAAACCAGGGCATCCAGTTCCCTATTGCGGAAAGCTATGCTCAAACCGAAGCGGCAGCCTTGATGGTAGAGCGTGCAGCACAGTTATTTGAGGTTGGGGAAAACTGTGGCGCAGAAGCCAACATGGCAAAATACCTCGCGGCCGAGGCGTCGTGGAAAGCAGCAGATATGTGTATGCAAACTCACGGTGGTTTCGCGTTTGCTGAGGAATTTGATGTGGAACGCAAATTCCGCGAGACCCGGCTCTACCGCATTGCACCTATTTCATCGAATTTGATTTTGTCCTTCCTGGCCGAACATGTGCTCGATTTGCCGCGGTCATATTAGTTATGCATGTGCCGCTTCAAGGTGTTTTGGTTGTATCACTCGAACAAGCAGTTGCTGCGCCGTTTTGTTCCTCTCGCCTAGCTGATGCCGGGGCGCGGGTCATTAAGGTGGAGCGCGCTGAAGGCGATTTTGCGCGCGGCTATGACACCGTCGTGCATGGCGAATCCGCATATTTTGTTTGGCTTAATCGGGGCAAGGAATCGCTTGTCCTCAACATTAAAGATAAAGACGACAATGCGTTACTTCGCCGTATTCTTTCCAAGGCGGATGTGTTTATCCAAAACCTAGCACCGGGTGCCACGATACGCGCAAGTCTCGGATCAGATGATCTCCGTGCGGCTAACCCCAGACTTATAACGGTTGATATTTCGGGATATGGAGAAGATGGCGAATATGCCGATATGAAGGCATATGATTTGCTAGTACAGGCAGAAAGTGGGTTGTGTTCGGTGACGGGACGGCCGGAAGGACCAGGCCGCGTCGGAGTGTCCGCCTGCGATATTTCGTGCGGTATGTACAGTTATATGGCGGTACTCGAAGCCTTATTGGTTCGTGACAAGACAGGCGAAGGGTGTTCTATCAAGACATCGCTATTCGAAGGGATGGCGGATTGGATGAATGTGCCTTTACTGCAATTCGACTATGCTGGCACTATTCCCAAGCGGGTGGGACTGAACCATCCGTCCATCGCTCCCTATGGTGCCTATCCTACCCAAGGCGGGGGCGAAATACTTATTTCTGTGCAGAATGAGCGTGAATTTCTACGACTGGCATTGGAGGTATTGGACAGGCCTGATATGCCTACGGATGACAAATTCCGCAACAACGAGGCGCGCTGTGCCAACCGTACTGTACTGGACGAAATTATTACCGCCGCTTTCACAGCCGTTGATCGCGAGACCTTGATTGTTAAGCTACGAGCCGCCGCTATAGCTTTTGGCGAAGTTAACGACATAGCCGGTTTATCTTCTCATCCAGCCTTGCGTCGCGTTGTCGTTGGCAGTCCGACTGGCCCGGTTTCCATGGTTGCACCGCCGGCTCGGCATGATGGAGTGACATCAGAATTGGGGCCGGTTCCCGCTGTTGGTGAGCATTCGGAGCAAATTCGTAAGGAGTTTGCTGCATGAGCGAACAATTCGAAAATCTACAGGGCTGGGTCGGCAGGACTGAAGAAAACGCTGCATTGGTTACCGCGTATCAGGCCGATGCACTTACCGCCACTTTGGACCGTGATGATCCGCCTTTTAAAGATGGCGATGCTATTCCGCCCGGCTGGCATCAGTTCTATATCCGTGAAGTAATAAAACTGCGCGATACTGCACCCGACGGGCATCCCAAACGGGGCGAATTTTTGCCTCCTATTCCGCTACCGCGCCGCATGTGGGCGGGGACACAGGCGACCTACCACCGGCCCATCCATGTTGGGGAACGCATTAATCGCGTCACCACCATCTCCTCTGTCACGCCCAAAATTGGCAAGACTGGACAGTTGGTTTTCCTAAATCTCACTCATGAAATACTAGGCGAAAATGGGCTTGCTACTACAGAAGTTCAGGACGTAGTTTACCGCGAGGAAGCTAAACCAGGATCCAAGGTACCCGAGCCACCACCACCGCCCGCTGAGGCTGTCTGGCATCGCAATATTCAACCAACCGAAGTTCTTCTTTTTCGATTTTCTGCGCTCACCATGAATAGCCACCGTATCCATTATGACCGAACATATGTAACCGAAGTTGAGAAATATCCCGGGTTGTTGGTCCATGGTCCTTTAACATTTACACTTCTACTGGATCTATTTCGGCGCAAAATGTCTGATAAAATCCTCAAGACATTTTCGGTTCGCGCTGTCTCACCGCTATATGACATACACAATTTTTCTGTTGAAGGACGTCCAGGAGATGATGGTGTGTCGGCGACACTTTGGGCGCTTAACTATGACGGTCACCTAGCCATGAGCGCTAGGGCAGGGTTCTAAAATAGCAGCTAATAATTCGTCAATTCTACCCAACATCGGGTCAATAAATTTACTAACATTTTTTAGCTTGCCAATATCTCAAAAAGGAACGCGATGATGGCAGAATTCGAAAATAAAACATTCGACTATATTGTTGTTGGCGGTGGGGCTGCCGGTTGCGTGGTAGCAAGCCGGTTGAGTGAGAGACATCAAAACGATGTGTTGCTTTTGGAGGCAGGTGAAGACTTCGTCCCCGGCACCGAACCCAAAGAAATTCAAGATACGCTCGCCGCGACCGCACACAGCAATCCGCGTTTTACTTGGCGTCAAACAGTGACATTCGCGCCGCGTCCGTCCAACTCACCGGATCAGCGGAAAAAGGTCCGTTATGCACAAGGGCATGTAATAGGGGGTGGTTCGTCGGTAAATGGGATGATCTCTATCCGCGGCCTGCCCAGCGACTATGACGGTTGGGCTAAGCTCGGTGCCAAAGGATGGGGCTGGGAGGATGTACTACCGTACTTCAAAAAACAGGAAACGGATGTCGATTTTGATGGTCCTATGCATGGCAAAGACGGGCCGATGACAATTCGTCGTACGCCAGAGGAACGATGGCCTGGTCTTACTAAGGGGTTCATGGCGGCCGCCGAAGAAGAAGGGTGGCAAAATCTTGGCGACAAAAACGGTGTCTTTGAGGATGGTTATTTTCCCATTGCCGTAGCCAACGCTAATGGCCAACGAAAATCCACCGCAACTGCATATTTGACAACAGATGTTAGAGCGCGTCCAAATTTTAGCATTCTTGGCGAGGTATTAGTTGAACGCATTTTGTTTGCTGGAACTCGTGTAATTGGTGTTCGAGTGCGCCGAGGCGGCGAAAGCCTGGATATTAAAGCCAACGAAGTAATAATCAGTTCAGGTGCACTACATTCGCCAGCTTTATTGCTCCGGTCTGGCGTCGGTCCAGGTGATGAATTGTCCAAACAGGGTATAGACGTTATAGCCGACAGGGCTGGCGTGGGGAAAAATTTAATGGAACATCCCGGTGTAAATTTCGGTTGTTTTATGAAGCGCGGGTCCCGTCTCACGTCAGATCTGCGTCAACCTATGTATGCTGGTTTAAGGTGGTCGTCAGGACTTGAAGGATGTCCCGCCGGCGATATGTATATGATCCCTATGAACAAGTCCGCCTGGCATGCACTTGGGGAGCGGCTTGGTATTCTGATGCTTTGGGTTAATAAATCCTATTCCACTGGCGAAGTGAGGCTGAATCCTGCGGATCCCATTGCGGAGCCAGATGTCGATTTCAATATGTGCTCTGACGAACGGGATATGGAACGACT
>CAYZMI010000033.1:23464-25830 GCA_964479475.1 uncultured Rhodospirillaceae bacterium
CAAAGGCAACACCATGCTCGAATTATATGATTTTCCGAATTCTGTTTGTTCCCAGAAAGTCCGCTTATTACTGGCCGAAAAGGGCGTTGAGTGTAAGCGACACGACGTCAATCTATTTGCTAGTGAACAGTACAATGAAGAGTATCTTCGGCTAAATCCCAAGGGTTATGTGCCAACAATCATTCACAATGGTAAAGCAATTCGAGAATCGAGTTTAATTTGCGAATATCTAAATGATGCATTTCCGGAACCCCCTCTCGCGCCGCTGGACCCCGCTGATCGGGCGGCCATGCGTTTGTGGACCAAAGCTGTCGATGACGGATTATTTGAAGCGGTAGTCGTGCTGAGTTTTTCTGCCATGTTTCGCGAACGGTTGAAGAATTTGCCGGAAGAAATGCGAGAGGCGCGATTTCGAAATATTGGTGATCCCACGCGTGGTGATCGTCTTAAATCGACATTCGAAGATGGTGTGGAATCTCGCTATGTCTATCGCGGGATTGCGGCTTTTGAAATGGCGTTTAAAGGAATAGATGGGGCACTGAGTGATGGCAATGTTTGGCTAGCTAACAATATGTTCAGTCTAGCCGAAATTAATTTGACGCCCATGCTAGCGCGCCTTGAGTATTTGACGCTGCTCGATATCTGGTTATCGAGACGACCAGTGGTTAAAAAGTGGTGGGAACGGGTAAAGCAGAGAACCAGTTATGACGCTGAAGTCGTCGGTATGTTGAGCGAAGATGAAGTCGGTGAAATGCAAACATCAGGTGCAAGAATTAAGGATCGCATTTTCGATATACATGCCAACTACATCAAATCGCTCGGGGATTAATCGCCCAAATGATTATTAGCGACCGTGAACCTTCGGCCATTACCATGTGGCACCGTATCTAAAGTAGTTGGGATATAAAACGGCATTTGGTTTGAAAAAATATGCGGAAGCGCCTTCCTCGGAGGGGTGATGAGCCCGAGAAGTCGAACGCTATAAGACATCACTCAAATTAATCCAAAAATGTGCTGTCGATTTGGCTTAAGTTGCTAAGCAAATTAGCCATGTCGTCCTTCAACTTTGTCATTCCGCCGTTAGGTTTGATTGCTGTCTCGTCCATGTAGAGTTCGCGATTAATCTCGATTTGCAAAGCATGCAGGCCTTGATTGGGCCGCCCATAATGGCGTGTGGTGAATCCGCCGGCGAAGGGTTTGTTGCGTACTACTTGATAGCCCATTGAGGTTAAAGATTTTTCTACGATGCTAATCACGGCTTCTGAACATGTGCTCGCAAAACAATCTCCAAGAACGATATCGGCTCTGCGCAGGCCTGCATCAGGATCGTGAGCCCCCCCCACCGATGGCATAGAATGGCAATCAATCAGTAAATAGTGCCGAAATCGCCGGCGGGTGGTGGCCAACAATTCACGCAAATTTTTGTGATAGGGCCGGTAATTTGCATCAATACGGTCGGCGGCGTCTGAAAATTTTAATTTGCCCGAATAAATTTCCTGACCTGAACTCACTACTCGGGCGATGGTGCCTAGCCCGGCTGCTACTCGGCTTGATTGTGTATTGGCGTAATCCGGTAATGGGTCTTCAAACATATTTGGATCTAGTTCAAATGGTTCTCTATTGGGGTCGATATAAGCCCGGGGAAATAACGCGCGTATAAGGGGTATTCCATGTTTTGGTGCCCCGGAAAATAAATCGTCAACGAAGCTATCTTCTGATCGTCTAAGGGCTAAAAGGTCTAGCGGAGAATTTGCGACAAAATCGGGCGGATATGATTTACCGCTGTGCGGAGAGGCAACCACCACAGGCGCAGTTTGTTCCTCGGGTGCGTGCACTTCCCAACTTTGATTAGATTTTGCGACTTTACTGATAGCCATAGGGTATGATTTACCTAATTGCTCAGGCGCTGTCATCACGGTATCTATTTCAACTTTGCCGGTCTTATGTAGTTAGCCCGAGTAAAACACTCAAATGCGCTGATCGAAATTCTCGAATACATTTTTTGTTAGAAGGCTGTGCATTTTGAACCCTAGAAAAGATTATAAATTTAGGGTTGTTACAGCTTAACTGCCTATATCTTATCAAAGCAAATTCACCTGCGTAATTCAGTCGTTTGTGCACAAAATTATTTTCCTTCTAGATTGCAATGCCGTTAGAGCCCCCTTCTTGCCAATTCCGTGCCATTTGGTGTAAATGGCTGCTCTGCTGTGATAAAATACAAACATCTATTAGTGGGCGCGTAGCTCAGCGGGAGAGCACTACGTTGACATCGTAGGGGTCGCTGGTTCAATCCCAGCCGCGCCCACCATTTTTTCAATGACTTGCATCCACATTGAGAAAATAGTCGAGGCCTTCGTCCTGGAAAT
>CAYZMI010000034.1:0-25016 GCA_964479475.1 uncultured Rhodospirillaceae bacterium
CCGCCTTTAAAAAACGGGTGGCTCGATGCCACTTTTGTTTAATTGATCAACCAAGGCCTCGCGAAGGCGGCATAATCCTTCATCATTCTTTGCTTCGCACCGCGCAACCAATACATCTTGAGTATTTGATGCCCGTAGCAGCCACCAACCATCTTCCGTAGAGACACGTAATCCGTCTATGTCATTTATATTGGCACATTCTTCTCCTAGGCGAACCTTCACTTCTTCAACAACTTCGAATTTCCGGACGTCGCCACATGGAAAACGGAGCTCAGGTGTGTTGAAAGTCTGAGGGAGACGGTCACATAAATCGGATAAATTCTCGGGTTGTGAGGCCAAAATCCCAAGCAACCGAACGGCGGCATATAGACCATCGTCAAATCCAAAATATTTATCCGCAAAGAAAATATGCCCGCTCATTTCGCCCGCCAAAGGCGCCTGGGTCTCCATCATTTTAGCCTTAACCAAAGAATGGCCTGTTTTCCACATAATAGGGACACCACCCATGCGCCCAATTTCATCAAACAAGGTTTGGCTTGCTTTCACATCAGCGATGACTGTAGCGCCAGGGTGACATTTCAGCACATCGTCAGCGAACAGCACCATCAGCTGATCACCCCAAACTATACGGCCTTCATTATCTATAGCACCGATCCGATCTCCATCACCATCGAATGCAATACCGAAATCACAACCTTCCTCTTGAACCACTTGCTGCAATTGCTCGAGGCATTTAGGTAGTGTCGGATCTGGGTGATGAACAGGAAAAGTACCATCAATAACTTCGTTCAATAATAAATGACGGCCCGGTAGCCTAGCCGTCAGATCGACCATGGCTTTCCCCGCAGCCCCATTGCCCGCATCCCATGCAACTTTGAGATCTCGATAACCTATAAAATCTTTTGCCAGTCGATCGACATAACGTGCATGAACTGGCCAATCCTCTACTGACCCGATACCGCCAGCGTAGGCTCCTTGAGCGGCAATTTGGCCAAGGTTAATAATATCATCGCCATAGAATGGTGCTTTGCCCATCATCATTTTAAATCCGTTATATTCGGGTGGATTATGGGAACCCGAAATCATGATACCGGCATCAGCAGGCAACACATTTACCGCGAAGTAGAGCATGGGCGTCGGTCCTAGACCGATTCGATATATTCTTAGACCGCATAAGGAGAGACCTTCAACTACCCTATTTTCTAATTCCGGAGAACTTAACCGACCGTCATAACCAACACAGACGCTTTTCCCGCCGTTTTCGACAACCATGGTCCCAAATGCCCGGCCGATCGCAAATGCATCCGTCGGTGTTAACGATTTATCAATAATACCGCGAATGTCATATTCTCGGAGAATTGTCGGTTCAATCCGATGGTTGCTAATACACAAATTTATGACTCGTACTCTTGGACCACCGGAACACGGCCAACGCTATAATAGTGAAATCCAGCCTGTTCCATCTCCCGTGGACTATAAATGTTTCGCAAATCAATCATCACCGGTTTCTTCAACAACATTTTCACACGTTCAAGGTCCAGCGCACGGAATGCATTCCATTCAGTGACGATTACGAGTGCATCCGCATCTTCCATTACCTCGTATGTCCCTTCACAAAAAGTAACACCTTCAATCAAGCTAGCGGCTTCATCCATCCCTTGCGGGTCATATGCCCTGATGCTAGCACCGCTTTCTTGAAGATCAGAGATGATCGCTAGACTCGGACTATCGCGCATGTCGTCTGTGTTCGGTTTGAATGTTAGGCCCAAAACTGCAATTAACTTCCCGAGCACCGAACCGCCGCAAGCTTCCATCACTTTTTGGGCCATGCCAGCTTTTCTCATTTCATTAATCTCAATGACGGTTTCTACAATTCGGACGGGTGCGTCTACATCGCGTGCCGTTTCAACCAATGCCATAGTGTCTTTTGGAAAACAGGACCCACCATACCCGGGCCCAGCGTGCAAGAATTTATTGCCAATTCGTCCATCTAATCCGATAGCTCGCGCAACATCTTGCACGTCCGCTCCAACTTTTTCGCATAGCGAAGCAAATTCGTTAATAAATGTGATCTTGGTCGCAAGAAAGCTATTCGCGGCATATTTAATTAATTCCGCCGTCTCGAGTTCAGTTTTTATAATCGGCGTTTCTGACAAATAGAGAGGGCGATAAAGCTCGACGAGGACATCCACTGCCCGTTGCGAATCGGTCCCAATAACCACTCTATCGGGTCGCATGAAATCATCTATCGCCGAACCTTCCCTTAAAAATTCTGGATTGGATGCAACATCGAATTGGAGGTTAGGCCGCAATTTCTTAATTACATTTTTTACTTCTCTGCTGGTACCCACCGGTACTGTCGATTTGGTTACTACCACACTATAATCTTTGAGTTCCTTCGCTATTTCTTCCGCAGCTGCGTAGACATATGTCAAATCCGCATGACCGTCACCACGGCGACTTGGTGTTCCTACCGCAATGAATACCGCGTCTGCGTCAATAACAGCATCAGAGAGATCAGAGGTGAAACGTAGTCGGCCGGCCGCGACATTTGCCACCATCAAATTTTCCAGCCCTGGCTCGTAAATTGGGCATTCTCCCACATTTAGTTTTTTTATTCGATTTTCATCATTGTCAATGCAAACTACGTCGACACCAAACTCGGAGAAACATACGCTGGATACCAGCCCGACATAACCCGCTCCGATCATGGCGATCTTCATTTATAATCTCCCGTTGTCAGCGCGTGACGTCCTACTAGAATTTATGAATATTTGGCAAGCAGCGAGGTTACTTGTTCACGTAAGTCGTTTCGACCAAGTGCAAAAGCTATATTCGCCTCTATGAAACCTGCCTTATCTCCACAGTCAAATCTTTCACCTTCAAAATGTAAGCCATGGAAGGGCGAAGTCCCAATTAGCTTAGCCATAGCATCGGTCAATTGTATTTCACCCCCGGCCCCGGGTTCATGACGACTTAAATGGTTAAACACTTCGGGTTGCAGGATATATCGGCCAATGATGGATGATGTGGAAGGAGCATTTTCAGGTAGTGGTTTTTCCACTAACCCCTGAACCTCCACCAGTGACCCATCAACCTCACCAATTTTTAGTATCCCATAACGATTGGTGTGTTCACGTGGCACATCCATTACTGCAACAATATTTCCCCCCACATTTGTTTGAACATCTACCATTTGCTTCAGACAAGGTGTCCGTGCCTTTACTAGGTCATCTGCAAGCAAAACAGCAAACGGTTCATTACCCACAAGATCTCTTGCGCACCAAACGGCATGGCCGAGACCGAGAGGTTTCTGCTGGCGTGTGAAAGCAATTTGACCGGGGTTAAACATCGGTCCACTAATTCGGACAGTTTCCTCCGATTTTCCCCGTTCGTTTAGCAAATTCTCCAATTCTATACTGTGATCGAAATGATCTTCGATCGCCGATTTTCCCCGACCGGTGACAAATATAAATTCCTCAATACCCGCAGCTTGTGCTTCTTCTACGGCGTATTGGATTAACGGTTTATCAACCACAGGCAGCATTTCCTTTGGCATAGCCTTAGTAACGGGTAGAAAACGCGTTCCCATACCGCCTACTGGAAACACCGCCTTCCGCACTATTGTTGACATTAGCAGCCCCTTATTTAGATGAAATGTTCGCCATTAATTTAACGATAAGATGCAGACGGCAACCCACGAACTATGATTACCAAGCCTTAAATAAGAATTGCAAATTTGACGTGAACGTCACGCGGTTGATTCACCCAACAGTAATTCTTTTGCCTGATTGATCTTGGAAGCGAGATAATTAGACCCGCCTTGATCAGGATGAATTTTTTTCATTAGGTTATGATGTGCATCCTTTATTTGTTGATTGGTAGCACCGGGTTCGAGACCGAGAATTTCAAATGCTTCCTCACGAGACATCGTCCCCGCTCCCCATGGAGATGAGTTTTCATTACTATGATTACCTGTGGTTCCACCGTCTTTAGCGTCCTCACCGGAACGCCAAGACCCGCTGTATGTTCGGTCTAAATACGCCTCAAGAACGGTTGCCGATTGTTCATCCTCAACGCGGCATTCATGTAAAAGTGCCGATAGTTCGACCGACTGAAGTTCGCTCAAACGACGGCCACGAAATTTCCCATCCAACACTAATCCATCCAAGACGCCGCTATCGTGATCCAAGCTCATACGCAAAAAGCGTGTTTCTACGCCCGTCGTTTGTCCCGGACTTGGACCCCTCAAATTTCGCATAAATTGGCGGACTGCTCGCCAACGCAATAAAAGAGGTAAAAGTAAGCCACCGATTATATAAACAAGCGATGCTCCTGATCGGAAAAGTAAAATAACACCCCCAATCGTAATAGAGAGTACAATGAAAAAAACAACAATTTTGAGAGCACGTTTGGGGTCTAGGCCAAATAGTCCTCTACCGATCAAATATAATCCGGTAAGAACAGCTATGCCGAGTACTAAGGATGGGAAGAGCATGGGTCTCCGTACCTAGTCCCTCCCTTTATATCTATTTTACCTGAGACGTGATTTGGGCCACCGAATTTCCGGCGCCACGGCCGTAATTTTCAAGTGCCCTCAGGCCACCAACCGCATAAACGGCAACAGCTGCCAACAATTCTTTCAGCTGGTCCGCTGACGTAGAGTCAAAATGACAATAAGCGCCATTGGTCACCCGCGCAAACTGACGAAATGCCTGTGTAGCAGCAAGGTCATTGCCCTCATGAAAGGCAAAAATTGGGACACCAAGCATACCTAGTTTCCCAGCAATATGACAAAGTTCATCAACATCTTCCTCAACACAATCGCCAACTAGAATTAGGGCATTGACTTTAAGATTTTTTGTTTCTTTCATTGTGTGGCGCAAAACCTTACCAATTTGAGTACGGCCTCCTAGGCATCGGACAGCTGTCATCCGACGCACTAATGCGTTGGATGAACTTACCCAAGGGCTCGATTTGCATTCACCAAATCCTCTAAAAAACACAAGTTGTACTTCCAGTCCTCCGAGAGCGTCTGTTGATTTAAACATCTCCCCCTGGATATGACACGCCCTATCCCATGTAGGTTCCCTGCTTGCCGTAGCATCCATGGCAAACACGAGTCGTCCACAACCCTCAGCTGATCGAACTGTAGGAGTTCCCGCTAATTTTTTAAGAAAATTGGCAACCTCTTGTGAACCTGCCTTGCTTGGAACTTTATTTTTGTCACTGGCCATTTTTTTCTCTCACCGATTATTAAATAGGTGTTTGACCACCAATTTTCCAGCGCAGAGAGTTGAATTTGGAGCACCGCCGACATTTTGACCCCAAGTTCACTGAAAGTCATCGGTTTAGTGATTATATTTGGAAGATACAGGTAATTTTATCCCAAAGAATAGCGAAATAGTGGACTTTGTGTTCAGCATATTAAGACCGTCAGTTACACAGTCCTAACTTGGAAATCCAGTATATATGCCATTATGAAATCCTAACACGGCTTCCAGTCCTAGCACTTTGCGATATAGCCTCAAGCGTTGCGGTAGCATTGATTATTTCATTCGGCAGGATGCGATAAACGGTATCGCCCATCGTAGCAGCGGCGAATTCATCAAGCTCACAAGCGATGGAGCTGATGTGTGGATAAACATCGCCTTCAAAGGTCCTGTTCTCGGTCTCTCCATTCGCCCAAGAAACGGTCAACACCTTATTATCGCGAACTTCGGCCCATCCCTTGGACCCGGCGACACGGATTTGCCAGATGCGGGCGCCAGACGCCAAAGTAGTTAAGGTACCCGTTGCACCGTTAGCAAATTTAATTAACACAGCCGTCGCATCATCAATATCAAACCCGATGGATCGGCGAGTACTGATTGCATCAATCTCCGCGACCGCTCCACCCATGTGGATCATGCAGTCGAGAGCGTGAATTCCAAGCGACGTCATACCACCTGCAGGGCTCTCGGAACGGGAATCTCGCCAAGCACCTTTGGCGGCACCCAAATCGGATGATTGATTTCCGTCAATATGCAAAATTATCCCCAATTGCCCAGTTTCTACTAGAGCCTTGAGTGCTTCTGTATTTTTCATAAAACGCCGATTATGGCCGATGGCCACTGTTACACCCGCCTCCTGACAAGCACGAAGTGCACGTTCGGCACTGTCCCGCGTTAGCGTAAATGGTTTTTCAGTAAATACATGTTTTCCCGCATTCGCAGCCGTGATTATTTGCTCTTCATGTTGGGAATGCGGTGTAGCCAAAACAACAGCATCGATCGCGTTATCATTGATTATCGCAGAATAGTCATCTCGCAGATCTATTTCTTTTGAAGCGCAGAAGTCTTCTACTTTCGCCCGCGTTCGCGTCACACCCGCAGTGAAGCGAATAAGTTTGCTTTTTCCTTGGACTGAATCAACGAGTAGTTGGCCCCAGCGTCCAATTCCGACAATTGCGGCGTTAATCATCAAGTTCTCCTTAGCAGTTCTCGTTTGAATGCCTCAAATCCCCTTTTTATCGTCTAAACATTCCGGCAAAAAAAGGCGCCGCACAGAGGCGGCGCCCTTAAATTCAAGCATCTTACACTGAGTATTTAGTCGTACATCAGGGATTTGAGTGTTTTATAATCGACGGTGTAATTTGTATACTTGTCGTTTACCTTCCATTTGGCGCCAAAGATGGTTTTCAAATATGCTTTGGCATATTCCCCCTTCAAAGCAAAAGTCTTTACACCAGCTTTTTCCAGTTTAGCTTCGTCCGCAGCGAGATTTGCAGCAATTATGCCATCGCTATTTTTTTCATAATCTCTACTGAGTTTGGTCAGAAATCCCCGTTCGCTCTTTGTCAAGCTATTCCATTTCTTTTTATTCACGACGACCATGAATGTCGCGCCGTAAAAATTCGGCGTAATTTTGTATCGGAGAAATTTTTCCCAGCCATACTTTGTAACTGAACCCTTAGGCCATGCGATGCCCTGGACTACTCCGCGCTCGAGACCAGTATAGACATCGCTCGGCGAAATACCCACGGGAATGGCATTCATCGCTTGGAGAAACGGTTTGTAGAGACCGGTTGAACGCATTTTGATGCCTTTCAAATCGATCCCAGTGGTCTTGCTAAGTTTAGGTTTAAACTTTGTATAGACGTAGAAAGTTGAAACCTTAAAGCCAGGCCAAGCTAAAATGCGCGCATTCAGGCCCTTGTCCCATGCTTCTTCAAGCATATTATAGGCGCCGTTTCTGCGCATTTCTTCGAGGGATTTGTTATGCACACCAAGCAATCGAGCTTCCGGCAAAACCGCGCCGTAATAAGGCGCCGGGCACATGATTAGATCGATCAGTCCGCGTTTCAGCAGACCACCTTGCTTTCTAAACGGAGTGATTTCTGGTCCACCCAAATATTTAAGTTTTAGACCGACACTATTTTTATTACCTTTTTTCAAAAACTCATTTAGGAATACCACGACGTGGTCGTGAGTGCGCATTTGACAAGTTGAAACTTTAATGGTCGAAGAATGTGCCGGCATAGACCAAGCCATCACGGCGGCGCCCATTACCGACAAAAGTACTGGTTTACGTATCATATTGATCTCCCTCCGATAGTTCGTCGAACGAGAATGATTGTTATGAAAATTAGTTTTGGTCAACCCCAACTGCATATCATTACAAGTGAGCTCGACTGATGCGAGCATGCGGGGGTATGGAGCATTACGCAACCCCCTTGAATATAATTTTCAGTATTTTAAAGAAATTAAGAATTGTCTTTGGGACGGGCGACGACCATGTCGTACCAGGGTTTATTATCTCGCGTTTTAGCATCATCAACATAAAGAGTTTTAAGCTCTGTATATTCATTCAGACCTTCGTCACCGAATTCACGCCCCACGCCAGACTGCTTGTAACCACCGAACGGCGCACGTTCGGATAAAATGTGCCATTCATTTATCCAAACCGTGCCAGATCTCAGTTGCACAGCGACCTCCTTCGCTTTGTCAAGGTCTTCACTCCATACGCCGGCAGAAAGCCCGTAGATTGAGTCGTTTGCCATGGATACAGCATGGTCTACATCGTCATATTTAAGAACGGCCAGAACCGGCCCAAAAATTTCCTCCTGGGCTATACGCATATCATTGGTAACCCCTGTGAAAAGTGTCGGCTGTACGAAATAACCTTTGTCCAGGTTGTTACCAGTCGCACGACCGCCGCCACAAGCTAAGTTAGCACCTTCCTTGATACCTATTTCAATGTAATCAAGAACCGAATTCATTTGGTTTTCGGAGACAACTGGACCCAGCTGGGTCGAAGGATCCAGTGGGTCCCCCACCTTAATTGAATTCAATTTTTCAAGAACTTGTCCTACAAACTCATCATGATCCTTTTTATCTAACATTAGGCGAGTACCGGATTCGCAAACTTGTCCTTGATGGTAAAAGGAAGCCCAAATAGAGCCGTCCACAGCAACATCCCAATCTGCATCTTTGAGAATAATATTGGCGCCCTTTCCACCACATTCGAGTGTCACTTTTTTGAGTGTCCCCGCTGCTTTAGCCATGATGTCACGCCCGACCTCGGTCGAACCCGTGAAAGCTACCTTGTCCACGTCGGGATGGCCTGTCATAGCATTGCCAATGCTCCCGCCAGGCCCTGTGATGATATTGACGACACCCTCTGGAAATCCAACTTCGTCGAAAACTTTAGCAAGCTCGAGTGCCATGACAGGTGTCACGGAGGCGGGTTTCAACACTACGGTATTTCCGGTCGCCAAAGCAGGGCCCAACTTCCAAATTGCCATCATATAGGGGAAATTCCATGGAATGATTTGTGCGCAGACACCCATAGGTTCGCGAATTGTATAATTGAATGAACGACCTTCACGCATCATGCCTTCGATGGGTTCATGCTCCCTATTGAACCGTTTGGCTTGGTCAGCAAAAAATGAAAGTTGCCGTGATGCAAGAAAGGCGTCAGCACCGGTCTTATTGATTGTGCCTCCCGAATCTAAGCTCTCGATCTTGGCATAATCTTTCATCCGGTCCTTGAGTAAAGCAGCTGCCTTGCCAATCAATTCACTGCGTTCGTCACCTGACATGTGCGGCCAAGGACCCTCATCAAATGCGCGCCGCGCCGCAGATACCGCCTTTTGAACGTCCGTAACACCGCCTAGCGGGATACTGCCGATCACCTCTCCGTTAAAGGGATTGATAGAATCGTATCGATCGCCGTTATCGGACTCCACAAATTGACCATCGATATACATTTTATAGGTTTCCATAACCCCTCTCCGTCAAGCTAAAGACTTTCTAATTCTGTATAGCGCAGCGGTGCGCATGTGGTCCACATATGGCCGAAATTATTCCGCGTCAACGCCTTGACGTCGGGCTTGTCGATATTGAAACTCGGGCGCCGTTATCTAACTCGAATTATAAAAACCAAGGGGGACCGCCATGGCAAAGAAACCAGTTGCCAAAAAAGGGCCGAGAAAATCTAAAAAATCTAAATACAAATTTATAGTCGTAACTAAGCGAAACCGAATTTGTCAGATTCAACTCAATCGGCCAGAGGCCCTAAATGCCTTGAATATAGAGATGGCGAAGGAAATCACGAACGTTCTCATTGAGGTAGAGACTGACCGAAAAATCATTGCAGTTATCTTGTGCGGCAATGAGCGTGCATTTTGTGCGGGTGCTGATCTCGGTCGCATGGGAAGCCAGGCCCACGAACGATTTGATTTATATCGTGAACGTTTCAACATTGCGCCGAACCGACAGCTATATCGGGTGCTATGCTTTTACACCAAACCAGTTATCTCTGCAGTCGAGGGCTATTGCCTGGGAGGTGGATTTGAGACCGCAATGTGGGGTGACTTCATTGTTGCCGGAGAAAACGCCCAATTTGGTCTGCCGGAGGTGCGCCACAGTCTCATCCCAGGTGGTGGCGGAACCCAAAATTTGCCGAGGCTAATTGGCCCGGCGCTAGCCAAAGAAATGATATGGACAGGACGGCGCATTAAAGCTGCGGAAGCAAAGGAATATCGCATCGTCAACCATGTGGTCCCTGCGGGTCAGGCCGTAAAAAAGGCCCGGGAAATCGTCACAGAAATGGCTAAGAATGGACCGCTCGGGATCATGATGAGCAAAGTTTCAATAAATAGAGGTTTGGACCAAAGTAGGTTTAACGGATTTTTAGGTGAAGGCGATCTCGCGCACATGTTGACATTTTCTGAAGATAGGCCGGAAGGCCTAAAAGCCTTTGCTGAGCGCCGGCAAGCCAACTTTAAGGGGCAGTGAATTAGCCTTTCACAAGTTGACTGACTAGGATAGGGCCTAACCATTGTTAGGGTATGTTAATTGTATAAAGGATTAATCAATGAGTGACGATGGACTGCGCGGTTTCGTGCGTGGCGTCAAAAAGGCAGGCGATTTGGATGTCCGAAATTCGAACAAGAAAAAATCGGCAGACGAATCTGCAGACCCAGCCCGTAATCTACAGGACCAATCCTTGCGGGGCTATTTGCAGAAGTTAGAGCGCGCAGGCGAGATGGTGCGCATTGAAAAGGAAGTTGACCCCTTATCAAACATGTCGGCAATCCAATGGAAAACATATGACCAGTTGGGGAAGGCAACTTATTTTTCTAATATTAAGGGCCATCCCGGTTGGGACGCTTGTAGTCAAATATTTACTGACCGCAAAAAATGGGCAATGGGACTGAACCTTACTGAGAACGAATTCATTAGTGCAATTAGACGGAAGATCGAAAGTCCAATCGAGCCAGTAGTATCGGAGACATCATCGGCTCCTTGTCAAGAGATAGTAAAAATCGGCGATGAAGCATCACTTGAAGAGATCCCCACTCAAATTATTTCTGAGGAAGACGGCGGTCGCTTCATTCCGGGTGGCATGGCCATCCTCAAGGATCCGGAGACGGGAATTCGTAATATTTCTATTCATCGCCAACATATATTTGATAAACACCACACTGGTTTTTATCTCCTGCCACGGCAAGCTCGTCGTATTTATGAAAAATACCAAGCCCGAGACGAAAATATGCCCGCCGCCGTGGTTATTGGTGCACACCCCGCAATTTTCTTTGGTTCCGCATTCACCACTTCATTTGGTGTCGATGAATTATCACTTGCCGGCGCTTTACTTGGCGACCCAGTGCGCATGGTCAAATGCAGGACTATTGATTTGGAGGTTCCAGCCGACGCAGAGATCGTCATCGAGGGCGAAGTTATAAAGGATGAGACACGCGATGAGGGGCCTTTTGGCGAGGTACCGGGGACCTATGCGGAGGCTGATCGAACAGAAGTATTCCGTGTGACAGCCATCACCCATCGGCGCGATCCAATTTATTATGCGTTACATTGTGGAATGCCTACGACGGATACTCAGGCTACAACAGGAATGGGTATCGAGGTCGCAACCTGGGACCACCTCAGAAAAGTTGAAGGTGGTATGGATATTTTAGATGTTCGCTGTCACACCGCGAGCGGACTGATGATGATAGTCATCAAGCTGCGGCCGAGAATAGAAGGCCAGGCAAAAACCGCACTTATGGCAGCACTGTCGGGCCCATACCTACATCCTAAATTAGCAATTGCGGTGGACGAAGATATTGATGCTAATGACCTGCGACAGGTGATTTGGTCAATGACTACGCGAGTGCATGCGGAAAAGGATATAACGCTCATTCCGAATACCCGCACATTTGCTCTCGACAAAATTTCTCCGATCCATCCGGGCGGTAATCAGTTCGAGCGCATGGGTACAAAATGGCTAATCGACGCTACTATGCCAGCACCTACCCACCCGGAAACTAGAAGGCAATTCCAAAGGGCTATGCCCAAGAATTTTGACTCCGTGGATATCGAAGAATTTCTGCCAAAGGAGTTGTTAGGATAAAGCAATACAGTAATACGTTTGATGGACGTCGGTATAACCGGTGTGCTAGTGCTAATTGGACCGTTATTTAACAGGGATTGATGATTATGAAGGTTATAGCTGGTAGTTTAGAAGGCTTGAAAGGCGTCCCACAGAATGGGCTCTGCATCGGCATCCACCGCGCAGGTACTATGCATAAACGCGTCGCCGACAAACTTAATCATCCGGTGACAATTTGGTCGCTACGGCCGGATAACGAATTTCTCGCATACGATCCAATGGAATTCGAAGGCAAGGGTCTCAGCGCCACAGGTGATTTGAATGATATCGATGAGAGCCTGATATTTGGTGTTCGCGGCGCCCCGCCGCAGGTCCGGGAAGAAGCAGCCAAACGCGGCCTGGAAGTGGTAGCAGATGCAACATGCCCCTATGTGGTTGAACAGGAAGAGGCGGCAATAAAATTACTTGAAGAAGGTTACAATCTGATCATCCTGTCTGACCCCAACCATCATGGCGCAGTTAGAATAAAGGGCATTGCCGAAAAAATGGAGCGGCCGTTATTCATTATTGATCACGAAGACCAGGTCGCGGACATCACACTAATGCGTCAAGAGCCAGTAGGCGTCATCGTGCAGACCACATTTTGGATGGAAACGTACAAAGCCATTATGGCAAAAATTTTGGAACGTTTCTCCAACGTGCGCGTTCGAAACACTGCATGTATAGATTCATTACAACGTCTTCCGGTTGTAGCAGAACTGGCCCAAACAAATGACGCAGTTGTGGTCGTAGGTTGGACGGAAGGCATGGCATTCCGCATGGTCGAAACAGCAAAGATGTATTGCGACAAAGTGCTGATGCTTGAACATCCCGACAAGATTGATCCAGATTGGTTCAAGGGTGTAAAGTCAGTTGGCGTACTACAGGCTAACGAGACACCAGCTTGGATGCTCAAGACTACTGTTGAAAAACTTGAAGCTCTGCCCTGATCGTTATGCCAAAAATAACTTTTATGCCAGAGAACCGGCAAATCGAAGTAGATGATGGTGTGACCATCCTGATGGGCGCCACACGCAAAGGCATACGTATTCTGCATGAATGCACTGAAGGTATTTGCGGCACGGATATAGCCCGTATAGTCGAAGGCGCTACGAACCTATCGCATAAATCCGAAGACGAGGATCTCACGCTTGAAACCATGGGTGCGGGAGAAGACTGCCGACTTTGTTGTATGGCGAAGGTACATGGTGACGTGGTAGTAGAGGTGCAGACGGATTAACGTACCAGCTACAACTCCGCTAACCCGTCCTCGCTATTATCCAGTGGTTAAAATCGGACAACCCCGAGACAGATCTAAAATTGTCAACTCAACCCATAACATCAAGAAAAAAACAATCGTCCTTCGGTAGTCATTCACCTTAAGGCTTGAACTCCACGTAACCTTGTCCGAAAGTCGAACCAATAATTAATTTTATAGAATAAAGCTGACCGCACCCTGTGGACCCAGTTCGGTTGAGTCTAGCACAGCCCGACGTTCGGCAATCTTGAGACCATTATTGATTATAACTAATTTGTAATTGTATTGACCCACGAATTTGCGTTCTGGCGCGCCACGTCGGAAGCGGTGAATCACAAAATTGGCTTTCACGATCATCTCATTTTCTTTTGTCTCGACAATTCGGACATTACCCACTAGCCGACGCGTGTGGCTATGGGGAAACTCGGCATGGGCCTCAGTATCTTTCAACCTTTTAACCCGGGCCCGAATTCGAGATGCATCATCTGCAATCAGAAAAAGCGCACTTCGGTGATCACTCGACGGCGCATCCGTCGAAGGAACAAAATAGTTCACATCATCTGTCAATAAATCAAGCCAATCGTCTAACCGCCAGTCATCAAGCAAGGATGCTTCGTGATACAGGAATTCCTCTACATCAGCTCGGCTAAAGGCACATTCCATCATGCAACGGCCGTCATTAGTTCATTCCAGCGTCTCCAAAACGCGCGCAAGTGTTCTTCATCAGTGTTGAGCTGTTCACCCGTTTTGTTCATTCCCCGTGACATCACTGACCATTCTGTCTCACGCCATGTCGCCAGCCCAGCCTGAACAGATTCAAGCGCTTCTACATCGTCAGGGGTTGCAAAACCACCCGGTCCGTAAAATGTGAGAAAACTATCAAGTCGCCGAGCGCGAGCGCGTTCCGACTCCTCGGAAGGACCCAACGCCCAGGCCGTTACCTTCATACTGTCCACCGCTTCGGGCCAAAATGTCCGAATTGTCACGGAAGAACCATCGTTAATGACGAGATTAGGAAATATAACCAAATTGCGATTGGTGTCAGCGACACGTGCTGCACGCTGTTCGCCTAAGCGTCCAATCAATTCGGCACGGATAGCTTCAATTTCGTCTTTTGCATCCTCACCATAAATAGAAATCCAACGCGCTACCGGGCGACCTCGGAAATTAATATTATCAATCACCGCATGGCCCTTCCCCAGGCCCTTACCTATCCCTTTAGAGGGCAGCAAAAGCCCCTGCCCCGCAGGAGGCTCCACATTTACGCCCGAATCTTTCATATAGTCGAGCCAGGTTTTGTGCGTCGTTAATAAGTGATAGTCGTCGAAGCTATTTTCGACCAAAAGCTTCCAATTAGCCCGAATGTCATATTCTTGCGTGCCCTCAACAACTTCCATCGTTCCTGAAGGCGACTGATCTACCACCAGATCAATATACTCCTTCGCGCCAGCAAGATAGTCGTCCAAATCCTCTACCTCACGGTTAAAACTAATAAACCAGAAGCCGTTGTAACCTTCTGCGCGCGGTGCCTCTCCCAGAGCAAAATCGGATTTATTGAAATCTGGCGGGTAAGAGTCTTCTCCCGGCACACCAACCAACTTACCATCCCGGTCGTATGACCAACCATGATAGAAACAATTATAACGCCGAGCATTGCCGTATGCTTCTCGGCAAACTTGTGCAGCGCGATGGCGGCATGCGTTAAGGAATACCCGAATTTTACCTTGGCTGTCCCGGGCAAAAATAACGGGGCGGCCACAAACATTTCGAGTTTTGAAATCCCCGGGCACCTTAATTTCCGATTCATGGCCGCAATAGATCCACGATTGGTCAAAAACAGCGGTCTTTTCTACCTCAAGCACGTCAGCATCTGCTAATGTCCGCCGATTTAAGCGAAATGTCATTTCTTCGGGTTTATCGACAATATAGGGGCTATAGGTCACAACTCGATGCCATGTGGTGAATTACAAAGAAGGTTGAAGGTACTATAACTCAATTATTTTATCAGCTAGAAGACAGTTAGCAGATTACAGAAAAAATATCGAATTGCTTGGTATGAATTTATCCTCTCAAACCCATGTTGTTATGAAGTGAATCATCGTACCATCAGCTTTTAGCCTGCGATCTTAAATTTGGATAGAACCAGCGAAAGGCGGTCAACGGGAGGTATGTTTGGATACGAGTAATCCGGGGCCGATTGATACCATAGCCTCTCCAGCGAAACCCGCAATTCGCCAAAGAGCAATACGGGGGGCACGTAACGTCGCTTTGGCCACGGCAAGTATTGCTGCGTTGTTTTTTCTAGGTAACTGGATTTATGATCGTTTTACGCATGTATATGTCGATGATGCTCGCATTACTGCTGACGTAATTTCAGTCAGCAGCCGGGTTTCCGGATGGGTTACCCAAATTAGTGTCGAAGAAGGCGATGCAATCAAGACAGGCAATGTGCTGGTCTCCATTGATGACCGGGAACCAAAGCTACGTTTAGCCGAGTTGGATGCGCGCCTATTATCTATCGATGCAGAGCGTGCTCGTCTCGTCGCAGAAAAACAAATGGTAGACCGGCAAACTAGCAGCCAATACAAGATGCGAAGTTCGCAATTACGCGCGGCACAGGCTGCATTGAAGGGGCGCAAATCTGATCTTGAACTAGCGAAGACTGATTATGACCGAGCCCGAAAACTTTTGGATCGTAAAGTTATTTCTCGCCAGCGCTGGGAGGAGCGGCGAACGAGCTACAGAGTAGCCGAACAATCTTATCAACAAGCGAGGGCGGAAGTGGCAGCGGCAAATGCTTCTCTGGTGGAAGCGGCAGCCGATCGCGAAAAATTACTTGTGATTGATCGACAGTTAAGCGCTCTCATACACCAAAAAGAAGAAATCTTGGCTCAACGTGACCGTCAGGCGCTGGATATAGGCGATCGAGTCATTCGGAGCCCTATCGACGGCGTGGTCGACAAAACCTTTGTGAACGCAAGCGAATACGTTTCAAAGGGCCAGCGCCTTTTAATGGTGCATAACCCGGAGAAAATATGGGTATCAGCCAACGTGCGGGAAACAGACATACGACACATCAAGTTGGGTTCTGAAGCAACTATTACAGTAGATGCATTTCCCGACGAGGCTTTTAGAGGCAGAATTACCCGAATTGGTAATGCAGCAACCAGTGAGTTTGCACTGTTACCTACACCCAATCCAAGCGGGAACTTTACCAAGATTTCTCAGCGACTAGCCATACGTATTGAGCTTAATATGAAAAGCGCATTGTTGCGGCCGGGGATGATGGTCGAGGTGGATATTGGCATCGACAACCGTTGACGTCCTCGCGGGTCGATATGGCCCAAGCTACCGATGGCTCCTAACCCTGACCGCGATGATCGGTAATATCGCACTGATCCTCTCAAGTACGATTATCAATGTGGCAATCCCCGATATCATGGGCGCATATGGCGTAGGCCAGGATAAAGCGCAATGGTTGCTGTCCGGGTTTCTCGCTATTATGACACTTTGTATGCTCCTCAATGCCTGGCTGGTGAGCACCATCGGCAAACGGAATGCCTATTTACTAGCGATTGGCATATTTTCGGTCGGGTCAATACTAGGTGGTATTAGTCCGTCTTTTGATGCGCTGATCATGGCGCGGATACTACAAGGTGCCGGTGCAGGTCTCATCCACCCTTTAGCTTTACAAGTAATTTATGAAATTTTTCCGCCTGAACAGCGCGGCCGTGCTATGGGATTCTTCGGCTTTGGTATCGTATTAGCACCGGCGCTGGGCCCAGCTTGCGGTGGATTTCTCGTAGACCTTTATAGCTGGCGTGCAGTATTTTACATGATTTTGCCTGTTTGCGCAGTAGCAGTGATTATGGGTCTTATATTTATGCCAGGGCGCGACGCTAACGCCACGCAGGTGAAATTTGATTGGACAGGCATGTCTCTCATGCTCATTTGTCTGTTTTCACTACTCGCTGGCCTATCTAATGGATCTCGTGACGGATGGGGGTCCAATATCATCTTAACCTACTTCGGTGTCGCCATCGTCACTTTGACAGCCTTTATATTGTGGGAATGGCATAGCCGAACGCCCATGCTTAATTTAAAAATTTTTGCCTATGGGCCGTTCACCGCATCTATCGTAATTTCATTTGTTTGGGGTGTCGGCAATTTCGGCCTGTGGTATCTCGTCCCATTATTCGTCCAACTTCTTCAAGATTACACGGCAACAAAATCAGGATTGCTGCTCATGCCCTCGGGTTTACTTTTGGCCATGGTATTTCCTATCGCTGGCCGGGTAAGTGATCACGTTAGACCCATCTGGCCCATCGCGATCGGCATGTCTATGACATCGATTTCTGCTTATTGGATGTCAGACGCTGATCTTAATACTCCATTCTGGCTATTTGCCTGGTGGCTTATTTTTGGCCGGGTGGGATTAGGATTTGTATTTCCTGCTCTGACTGCTGGTGGGATGAGGGCCCTACCACCGCACTTGATTAGCCAAGGTGCGGGTTTGCACAGTTATTTCCGGCAGCTAGGTGCCGCTTTTGGCATCACACTACTTGCTACGACGGTCGAATCCCGAGCGTCAATGTATGGGGACGCTTTTATTTCTACGCAGACAGCTGGAAACGCAACGACGGGCGAATTTATGCGAATAATAAAAAAATATCTTTCAGAGGCCGGGACACCCGAAACATTGCAGAATGAAGCTGCTCTCCACTATTTGGGAGAGACCATATATGAGCAGGCTTTGATGATTGCGTTCCGGGACGGTTTTTTCATTGTTGCAGTGGTATTCCTGTTAGCAGCGCTGCCGTCGATATTTTTGAGGGATAATAAATTCCGCTAAATTTATATGCCGCAACAATAACTTTTAGTTAGAAACAAGTTTACATACTATTGCTTAATTGCCATCACCTCGGGCAAAATTGCCTTAGGGAATACCAAAGGAAGTACAATGTTTTCTAAGCTCAACCATCTCGCGATCACTAGCGATCAATACACTGTCCTTGGCATGTTCTACCGTGCCTATTTCGGCCTGAAGGTATCAGGGATTACGGAACGGGAACAGCAGGCGATCTCAGTGGGCGACGGTTACGTGGGCATGACTCTAATCCCGCGGCGACCGGGGCGACGGGGTGGTCTGGACCATTTCGGGATAGAGGTAGAAGATTTTGAGCTGGCTTGTTCGCGCATTGCTAAAGACTATCCAGACATTGATATTGTCAAACGACCCAGCAATCGCCCATTCGCGAGTTATAGCACCCACGATCCTGCGGGCAATTATTTCGATCTTTCTCAACCTGGTCACGATAATCGAGCCGAGGTCTACGATATGGAGGCTTGGAAAGGCGAAATGACTATCGATCATTTTGCGCTTCGCGTGCGCGAGCCTGAACGTGTGGCAACGTTTTATGCCGACGTGTTCGAACTCGAGCTAAGGAACATTCCGGTGGATGACGGCTCGTATCATTTCACTGACGGACGGGTCACGCTATCAATCCTTCCTTGGAAGATATCGGATTTTAATGGGACCGGCATCGAGCAACCAGCGATGGACCATATTGGCTTTAGAACGGCAAATTTGAATGACTTTGCGGCCCACGTAGAAAAGCTACGAACACAAAATCCAGGGCTTTGGCCGCGCGATATCGAATTTAATGATGAAGGCAAAGCGCGTTATACGTTATTGGGGCGTTGCCCACACGGTGACTACCGGCTTGCAGATCCTGATGGCACTTTGATCGACGTCTATCAAGATCAATAGGAGAATACCTATGACGATTGAAATTATCGACCCTATCGAAATTGGCAAAAAAGAAAAGAAGCGCAAACGTGTATTTGACACTCGAAAAATGCATGCTTGGGTGCATTATTATCCTAATCCTGGAGATCACGATGACATGCATTGTCATAATGCCGATCAGACATTTATTTGCTTCGAGGGTCAGTGCACTATGCATTTTCCTGATGGTGGTACAGCTATCTTAAATCCAGGTATGGCAGCACTCATCCAAGGTGGTTCTTTTTATCGTTTGGAAAACACTGGCGAAGGCCCCATGATTATGATGGGGAATCGTTCCGGCTCACAGGATGATATTAAAATAATCGACTATGAAACTCGTAAGGACATTCGGCAAAAATATAGCGACGGCAAAGTCCATATTCACAACGATGGCATATCTACACCTATGGACACCTAGGACCGTTACTCCTCCCCAAACTGGTTGACGCCAAAATAGTTATTGCGGATGCGTTGCTTATTCCACTCGGGTATTGGAGGAGCACCTGCATCACCAGTCCCGATATCAGTCAAATCGATAATCTCTATAGCATTGCCAAATGGGTCTTGAAAATAGGCATGCCGCCCGACGAAAGATGAGTGGCCGGTATCTTCGTAACGCACGATTTCGATATCCTTTGATTCAATATAAGCAACTGCTTGGTCAAAATTTTCCCCCTGAACTAAAAATGCATTGTGAATCAAACAATGACCTACATTGTTAGGACGACGGTGATAACCAATGTTCGACAATACAAAGAAATTATCACCCACACACATAAAAGCGGAATAGCTAATCCGTCGCCATAAAGTTGCCCCAATGACGTTCGTATAAAACTTGATCGCTTGACTGAGATCGCCAACACTTATGGTGAAATGCAGAATTCCTGAAGGTTTAAACGGAGCGGGTTCAACATGCTTAACATTTTTAGTCCCTTGCAACGCGGGACTTTTAAATTCCGGCATTGAAATTCTCCCAAAATAATTCACGATCCAATTTAAGGTTATGGTTAGATTTTCCTATCGGCCATACAGCATTGAAGAATTGGTTATCAAACCTATTGTAAGCAAATCCAAAATATCTGGAATGGGGTCTCGGCCTAGGGTCAACAATTATCTAGAAAAGTACACTAATCCGAGTTTTTAAACGAGTTGGTCACTCTTTTCAGAAATTCTCTGCCGTGGCACAGTCGGAAGATGCAAGGAGACACCACAGTATCACCAGTAAAGAGCGCTGCCCGGACAGACAATCAACGAGGACCGCGAGATCTTCGCGAATGGCTTGATCTTGTTGAAGCCGATGGTGGTCTGCACCGAGTAACAGCACCGGTAGACAAATGCGAAGAGCTAGCCGCAGCAACTTACATGGTGGCGCGCGACGAAAATTCTCCTGCACTCCTGTTTGAAAATATTGTCGGTGACGATTCCGGAACAAAAGTACTCACAAATATGTTAGGGGCAAGCAAGAGACGCTTTGCCCTAGCTGTGGGTTTTGACCCGGAGTTGTCGACACGAGAAATGGTCCGCGAAATGCGGGATCGAGCGACTCGACGGATCCCCGCTGTTGACGTCGAGGCTGAAAAGGCACCGGTCAACGAAATTGTTTTGATGGGAGATGATATTGATCTCACGAAGTTACCGGCACCGCGATTTTGGCCTCGAGATGGTGGAGATTACATTGGTACAGGGGATATCACTTTTACGCGAAACCCTGATTCGGGGAGAATTAATGTCGGTTGTTATCGCCAGATGATCCAAGGGCCGCGCCGCGTTGGCATGTATTGTTCCCCGGGCAAACACGGACTATTAGACCGAGAATCTTGGTGGGCACGTGGCAAGCCCTGTGAAGTAGTCGCCGCATACGGCATTGATCCTATTCCTTTTATGGTCGCCGCCCAGTCTTATGGGGCTGAGGTATCGGAACTGGAGGTCATCGGCGGTATAACCGGATCGCCCATGGAGTTGACGTCAGGTCTAACGACTTCTCTACCCATACCTGCCCGTGCCGAAATTGTCATAGAGGGGACTGTCAGCGCAGACGATTTAGAACTAGAAGGTCCGCTAGGCGAATTCACTGGATATTACGGGCGTCCCGAGGGGCTTCAGCCCGTTATTGAGGTTGATGCCTTACATATGCGACGAAATCCGATCCACACCGCAGCGCTCATGGCGGATTACCCTGCCTGTGAAATTGGTGCCTATTACGCAATTATGCGCTCGGCAGCCATTTGGGACGATCTGGAACGTTTTGGAATTCCAGGAATTGTGGGTGTATGGTGTCCCCCAGCCGCTGCCGCAAGTTGGGGTATGACAGTTATATCTATTCGCCAACAATACGCCGGACACATTGCACAGGTTCTTTCTGCAGCGGCACAATGTCCTGCTGGAGCCTATTTCACGAAATGGATCGTAGCGGTCGATGACGACGTTGACCCGGAAGACATCAATCAAGTGCTGTGGGCCATGAGCACACGATCTAATCCTGCTGACGATATCGATATCCAACGCAAAACCTGGTCTACTGGTTTGGATCCAAGCCAATTTCCGCCGGAGTTACGTCCATATGGATCCAAAGCACTTATCGACGCCTGCAAACCACATCGTTATTTGAGCGAATTTCCGGTCAGAACAATGGTCCGCGGTAGTATTCACGAAAACCTAAAAGAACGATGGCAGGAGCTCGGTCTACCTGGAACGCCACCAATATTGAATGCTTTGGATGACCATGACGATTAGCAGCTATGTTGATGTGACCAAGCACCCATATGAGCCGAACCAACGGACATTTTGTCAAGGAGCTCGTCCATCGGTCGCATAGCAGATTTATCCGCCTAGTGCTTTCCTTATTTCATCAGGAATAGGGGCAGAGGAAAGCGTTTCAGGATTATTGTGTTCGCATATGCACCAGACACGCTTTTCCCAACCGTCAGCCGCCAATCGATCACCTTTCAAAAATCTATGTGTGACCGTAAAAGAACTTTTACCCCAATAGGAGACCCAGCTTTCAATAACTAATTCGTCACCCATTTTGCTGGGCAATAAAAACTCCGCATGAGCACTAACGAGCGGAATTCCCAGCGCGTCGAAACGGCTGCGCCATTCCTCCCACCTAATCCCTACCGACTTGAACAAGTAATAAGCAGCTTCGTCCATCCAACGGTAGTAATTGCCGTAAAAGGTGATGCCGGCGGGATCACAGTCGGTCCAAAGAACACGGATTCTATGGGTATTTCGTATACTCATTTGGATAGGATTATCTAATTTAACGAAAGGCCCGATTTTTACGGTCAAAAATGTGCGATTGTTGCAGGTGGGGGTGTCTGCTCGCTTCGCGTGTTGACAATCACCATTCCATCGACAAGTACAAATGAAATTCCAGGTAAATCACCATGGGCGATAGCATCAGCAAGCGTGTTACCGGCAGATCCAAGAACCGGCCCAGCTATTAACAAATCCGCGGGGGCACCTATCTCCAAAGTTCCCACAGTAAGCCCGTGAGCGGTTGCGGTATTGCCAGTTGCTACAGCGATAGCTTCACCGGGCGTCAACTCGCAAACACCTGTCAAAAACAATAAATTCCGAAGCATGCCCCGTGGAATTACGCCAGTACCCCCTGGCGTATCCGTTCCTAGAGTCAAGCGATCCAGACGATTGTTCTCTTTTAATCGCAAAACAGCTCGTAACGTCGAGCGGTAATTTCCAGACGAACAAATTTCGAGCGCAAATTCCGTTTCATCAATCACGCGATCGAGATCCTTGTCGCTCATCGGGATCGGTCCACCAGAAACATGGGCTGCAACATCAGGCTGGAGCCACGACAATGTGTCAAATCCACAAATTCGGCTCGACCCCGAACGTGAAACACCCCCGGTATGGACTTTGGTCCGGATACCACGGACGCGACACCAATCCGAATATTGTTCTGCCTGGTCACGGGCTTCTTCTAATGGAAAGAAAATGAACTTCGCAAGGATTGACCCCGCTTTAGCCAATCGGTCGAAATGATGTTCGGTCATTCCCGGGACTAATAATACAGTTCCGGCGTGGAGTTTGACCCCACTCCATCGCGTACCACCGGTCGTAGAGCAGGTAACTTCTGCCAGGGAGGTGACGAGATCGGCAGTCAAATTATTGTAATCTAGACCTGGCGTGTGTAATTCGCCGGCAGAAATCATACTCGTACTGCCGCCATGCATGTAGTTACCGATCCAACTCGATGCGTCCTGTGTTGGCGTCCATTCACCAAAAACAGGGTGAACATGGCCATCGACCAAACCCGGCAGTACTGCAAGTCCTTCAGCATTAATGGTTATGTCGCTGTCCAATTCGCCGGACGGATTCAATTCAGCAATACAACCGTTACGGATTAAAAGGCTGTTAACTTCAGCAATCGGGCTTGCTAATTTTCCGGTAAAAAACTCTCCAATATTCTTGATTAAGGTTGTGGGCATGACACGGTCATTCGATAGAGATGTTTCTTTTCTGTCAACGGTTGCCGGTCGCTTTAAAAAAAATGATATTTTCTGAAAGAACGCGTTGGCTCTTCCGTCATTTTCTGGCAGACATGCACAAATAAACCCTATGACCAAACCATATTAGAATGAGTAATACGGATATCACTGAGCCGCTTCGAGATTTCATCCGGGATCAAATTCGTGACGACCTAACAAATAGCGCCGTTGATTCTATCATCACGCGGTTTCCACCGGAACCCAACGGCTATCTGCACATGGGTCATGCAAAATCCATTTGCCTTAATTTTGGTGTTGCCGAAGAGTTCGGCGGTTATTGCAATTTGCGATTTGATGATACCAACCCGGCCAAGGAAGAACAGGAGTTCATCGACGCTATTCAGGAAAATGTGCAATGGTTAGGATTCCGTTGGGGCGGGCAAGTTAAATTTGCTTCCGATAATTTCGAACAACTTTATTTGTGGGCAGAACACCTTATCGAAGCCGATAAAGCTTATGTTGACGATCTATCCGCAGAACAAATTCGGGAATACCGTGGAACTCTGACTGAGACAGGGAGGAACAGTCCCCACCGAGATCGGATACCAGAGGAAAACTTAAACCTCTTCCGGCGTATGCGAGCTGGTGAATTCGGGGACGGTGCAAAAGTATTACGTGCCAAGATCAATATGGCATCCAGTAATATGAATATGCGTGATCCAGTTATTTACCGCATTCTTCGCAATGTACATCCGCGCACAGGCACTGAGTGGTGCATTTATCCCACATACGATTTTGCACACGGCCAGTCTGATGCCATCGAAGGTGTAACCCATTCTTTGTGTACACTTGAGTTTGAAGATCATCGCCCACTATATGACTGGTTGATCGAAAACCTGCCCGTCCCGGCGCGTCCTCAACAGTATGAATTTTCGCGGCTCAACTTGACCCATACGGTTTTGTCTAAACGCGTACTCACCCAACTCGTGGAAAAAAATCATGTAACGGGATGGGACGACCCTAGAATGCCTACTCTAGCGGGTTTAAAGCGGCGTGGGGTGCCGCCTGAAGCCATCCGTGATTTTATTGGTCGACTAGCAATTTCAAAAAGTGATAGCACCGTAGAAGCGGCAATGCTTGATTATTGTATTCGAGAATTTCTCAATAAAACCGCTGAGCGGCGTATGGCGGTCCTTCGACCACTGAAAATTGTTATTGAAAACTATCCCGAAGGACAAGAAGAAGAACTTGACGCCGTCAACCATCCAGGCGACCCCGACTTAGGCACACGTAAATTGCGCTTTTCTCGCGAGATTTTCGTGGAAAAAGACGATTTTATGGAAGACCCTCCACGTAAATTCTTTCGCCTAGGTCCAGGACGTGAAGTAAGACTGCGATTTGCTTATTTAATTACTTGTACAGATGTTATCAAAGATACAGAAGGAAATGTTACAGAACTTCGCTGCACCTATGACCCCGAGACGCGCGGCGGCGATGCACCGGATGGCCGAAAAGTGCGAGGCACCATTCATTGGGTTTCCGCTGCACATGCCACGCCTGCTGAAGTTAGGCTCTACGACAAATTGTTTGCTACCGCCGAACCGGGAAA
>CAYZMI010000035.1:0-7909 GCA_964479475.1 uncultured Rhodospirillaceae bacterium
TGCAAGAATTAATGCACCACTAGTAATGCTGCGCGCATGCAATACCTGCCAGGGCACATCTAGCTTAATGGTCAAATGGTTCGTTCTTGATAGGGAATAAGTCGAATCCAACGTCAACGCAAGACATGCTGGCAACACGGTAAGATTGGAGACAAGAGCAACAAACATACCTATACCGGCGATAAGCCCTAATTCAGCCAAACCATCATAGCTGGTTGGAAGGAAAGAAAAAAAACCGATGGCAGCAGCGGTCGCACACACTGTTAATGCACCACCAACTCCTTCCGCAGCGGTGACTAATGCGCTCGCATTTAAACTTTTGCCACCGAGATTTTCTCGTAATCGCAAAACATAGTGAATACCAAAATCTACACTTAATCCGATAAACAAGACCGCGAATGCCACAGAAATTAAATTTAGGCGGCCAACAAACAATGTCGCCAGAGCCGCCGTACAAATCAAGCCCATGACCAGTGTGATCAACACCGCACCCACAAAACGAGCTGACCGCAATCCGATAAAGAGTAGAAATACGACCACGCAGAAAGATATCAGGCCAGCCAATCCCATCCCTTGGGCGACACTTTCCAGTTCCTCTTGCTCCAATGGTGCTGAGCCTGTAAGCCGGACATTAATTCCTACATTGCGTGTCAACCCTAATCGACGTGCAGCATTTCGAATTGCAGTCATCGCGTCCTTGGCAGGTTGTAATGAATTGAATTTCAGTGAAGGTTGGACAACAATAATTCTGCGCTTGGAACCACCCCCCAAAGACTCTCCAAACAGAACCTTTTGCCACGAAACAAAATAATTGGTGTTATTTTGTTCCGCTTCAATCGCTTTTCCAACTGCCTCTAAGATCTTTCCGAGCTCGCCGGTGGCTGTAAATTCTGTTGAGCTATCCAAAATGAGTGTCAGTACCGTAAAAAGTCCCCGAATTGTTGGATCTTGCGCTAATTTGCCGATAAAGACTTGTGAAGAGACCAACCTGTCCAAAATGCGTTGAAGATCTTTATTTTCAAGAAATAACAAGCTGTTTTGGCGGAGAAATTTGCTACCGCGAGGATCAAAAATATTTGTAAATTGGTTGGGTTTCTGACGTAAATATTGCGTAAGAGCGAGTGCTGCATCGTCGGCTTGAACAGCGGAGGGCGCATCAATAACGATGGCAATATTATTGGATAGTTGTGGAAATGCGTTCTTTAGACGAATTGAATCCTGCCTAAAGGGCAAATCCGACGAAAGTAGATTTGTTGAATTAGTATCTATGGATAGATTCTTAGCGGTATACCAGCCGCTCCCCAAACTGATCAATATAGAAATTATTATGATCACCCAAGGCACGCGTGCAACTATACTGACCCAAAAAGATACAGATTTACGAAAGGTGTTCACCGCCGCCAGATTTCCAACTTTAATTACGTTTCCAGCTAACCCTTGCAACTATTTTTGATCCATTACTATAGATCAACAAGTTCAAAATTTATTGCTACCTAATTATTCATGCAAAAATTCGTAAATTAATAGATAAAATCAGTCGCCCCAGGCCCTAATATATATGGGAAGCGCCGATTTTGATTAATTGTCGCGTCACCAACTATCGACACGGTTTTGGTATTCCCATTTAATAAGACCTGATGAGTAGAAATAACTGATAGCAAAATAGGTATCTACCTATGAAAATTTACTGAAGAAGAAATGCGAGAAATTTTGTTAACGCCTGGGCCCATAACTACGTCCGATGAAACTAAAGCGGCAATGCTCCGAGACTGGGGATCACGCGACGATGCTTTTATAAAACTTACGGCGAGAATTCGGAAGGAACTCCTGACGCTAGTGAAGGCCACCGATAGCCACACGTGTTTGCCCGTTCAGGGTAGCGGAACCTTTGCAGTGGAAGCGACGTTGCAAACACTTCTGTCACCCACAAACAGCAAATTATTAATCTTAATTAACGGCGCTTATGGAATCCGTATGGCACAAATGTGCAAAATAATGGGTCGCGCATTCGAAATATACGAAACAGCAGAGGACACACCACCAGAAACCGATTACGTCGCCGCAATGTTACGGCAGGACCCCTTAATTACGCATGTCGCGGCGGTCCATTGTGAAACAACCTCGGGTATATTGAATCCTATTGAGGCAATTTCAGAAGTCGTTTTTGACAGCGGGCGGTCATTGATCGTCGACGCTATGAGTTCATTTGGCTCAATTAACATTGACTTGAGCCAATTGAAGGCAGATGCGTTAATTGCGTCAGCAAATAAATGCTTGGAAAGTGTCCCAGGTGTTAGCTTTGCATTAATAAACAAAAAGGCTATCGAAGCCGCCGAAGGGAATGCTTCCTCACACAGCCTCGATTTGTTCGACCAATTCAAATTTATGGAACAATCAGGCCAATGGCGTTTCACACCACCAACACACGTGCTTGCCGCCCTCGATCAGGCTTTGAGAGAGCTGCATAATGAAGGCGGGGTAACGGCTAGAGGAAAGCGTTATGCGAAAAATTGCAAATTCCTCGTCGGCGGTTTGGAACGACTTGGATTTCAAATGTACTTGCCCAAGGAACTGCAAGCTCCAATCATTATTACAGTACGCATGCCTGCCGATGATAGATTTGAATTTAAAGAACTATACGACGCATTAAATGATCAAGGGGTCGTGCTCTACCCTGGTGCTATATCCAAAGAGAAAAGTTTTAGAATTGGTTGCATAGGACACATCTTTTTGGAAGACATGGACCGCGCGGTAACCGCAATAGAAAAATTTTTAAAAACAATAGGCGTGTCGCGCGAAGGACTTAAACCAGCAGTCTAGGACGCAAGGAACTCTTTAAACCGTCGTGCTACCGTAGCGGGAGTTACCTTAGGACGGCCTAGTCCCTCAATGGTCCCACGGGCAACCCTAATGTGGATGAGATGTGGTCCGGGTCGCGTCAGCGCTGTCTGTACAGCCCTTCCAAACCCTTTCAAATCATCACACGCGTAAGTAAATGCATAACCACAAGAGGTAGCAACCCCAGCAAAATCGACAACTGGGGAAACAGTCGGTTGTCCGCCAGTGGATTCGTAAGTTCCGTTATCGAAAACAATATGAATTAAATTGTTAGGGGCATAAGCACCAATGGTGCCCATTGAACCGAGTTTCATTAGCGCTGCGCCATCACCATCAAGCACGATTACGGGCCGGTCTACATTTACAGCAATACCAAGTCCCATAGCTGCAGCACAGCCCATCGACCCCACCTGATAAAGGTGCTGGGGACGATCGTTGATAGTGTATAATTCGCGCCCTGTATAACCCGTGGTCGCAACTAAAGCGGCGCGGTCCGATATATATTCAAGTAGTGTTTCAATTGCAGCAACACGACCAGGAGCATTGATACCGCTCAAATAATCACTAAATTGACCCGTTTCAGGGGTTTGCACTGCAGCAGCATCTATACCAATATCGCGCACCGCCCCTTTTTCCATAATCATAGCAAAAGGTAGCGAGGAGCGGGAAATGCTGGCTTTTGCCTCTTCTAACGCAGCTAAGACTTGGTCGTCGGTGGATGGAAACATGCGGTGAGGTACATTTATTACATCCAGAAGCGCAGGCGTAATTGGTCCCATGAGTTCATGCTGGGGCTCGTCTTCAATACCGGGCCCCCCACGCCAAGTAACAATAAGAAGGGTTGGGATCTTGAATGGATAATTGAGTGATGTGAGAGGGTTAACTGCGTTCCCGAGGCCTGAGTTTTGACACATCACAACCGTCTCTCGGCCGGCAAGCCATGCACCCGCAGCGATCGCCACCGCCTCCCCTTCGCTCGCCGCGGCAACGTAGTGAAGATCTGTCTTGCTGATCACTCGATTGATAATAGGTGTCAGAAAAGAACACGGCACCCCAGTATAGAAATTATATCCAGCATTTTTTGCAGGAGCCAAAAAACTGTCTGCTTCGATCATTTTCCATCCAATGACTTGTCGCGGTCAAAATTTTTTCCACTAATTCTTGCGAACACCATCTGTACTTCTTATACACAATTTAAAGCACACGAGAATGCAAGCCCATGACTTATACAATTTCGCCACCGACTTTATCTGATCAACAAATTTTGGCTTTTAAACAAGACGGCTACGTCGTAATCCGAGGTGCACTTTCTTCGGAAGACATGGAAATCATCGAGCGGTGGACAAACGAGGTCGAAACCCTGCCCGAAAAGCCCGGCAAGCAATGGGTATTCCACGAAAAAAGCCGGATAGACGGGAGCGACCTGGTCAACCGAATTGAATTTATCTCCCCATATCACAACGGTTTCGCCGAGTTGACTCGAACACTCAAAAAGCCAGCTGCACAGATTTTTGGCGAGGACGTGACATTGTTTAAAGAAAAAATCAATTTTAAAATGCAAGGTGGCAACGGCTTCGAACCCCATCAGGATGCGCAGGCTGGTTGGGACGAGTACGCTAGCAATTTTATCAACGTAATGATTTGCATAGATGAAGCAACCATAGAAAATGGTTGTCTAGAACTAGCACCGCAGCAACATTTACGTGGGTTGTTACGGGGCATGGAACCATTAACAGAAGACGACACGAAAAACATGAAATTCACGCCATACCCTACTAAACCCGGTGACATTGCGCTTTTCGATGCTTACACGCCCCATCGTTCCAGCCCCAATCATACCAACACAATTCGACGCATGTATTTCGCGACTTTCAATAAAGCGTCAGAAGGTGATCACCTGTTTCAATATTACGCCAACAAACGCAAAAATTATCCACCCGATATCGAACGAGACCCCAAGCGGGATTACGTTTATAAAGTTTAAACAGGTTCAAGCTGCGGCAAAATTTCGTTTTCGGCGCGTATGACGTCTTCGGGAAAATCGATCTCAATCCAGGCTTTACCCGCAATATCCACGGCCCCAACAGTTGCAGCCAATTCACCCAACAAAAGATCACGTACAGCTTCTTCGTAGGGTTCTGAGCCACGGCCATTTTTAACGTAGTGACAGGTCCGATCGGCGAGTGCCTGAGCAAAGTCGGGGGCAAGACGGATAAAGCCGACCCATTCGCCCACCGTATCGTAATTTTTCGCTGAAACAGCTTTGCGAAACTCAACCGGATAGCCATTATTGAGACAAAATTTTACTGGCTCTTCGCCATCTTTATAGCTGGTATCAAATGCAAAACACGTTTTGCCGGGCCCGGAAATTAATGCAGTTATGATTTGTGGATCATAGAGAACGTCGGCATCCATGAAGAGTACGTGTTGCCCAGAATTTAACGCATCACGAGCGGACCACATAGAAACCACGCTCCCATCACGATAGCGCGCGTTGCTCACTGTCTCGACAAAATCAGCAGCGCCTATTTGATGAATTTCTGATTGAATTTCGTTTGCCCGATACCCCACCACCAGAATCATTTGCTCAATTCCAAATTCTCTAAGAATGGTTACGTGACGTTCCAGCAATGTCTGGCCACCGAATTTAAGAAGACATTTAGGGTGGTGTGTTCCATCGCAACCTGAAAGGCGGTTACCCATGCCAGCCGCTAGCATTAGAGCTATCATATTAGGATAGATATCCGTTTTCTCGAAACCAAACCACAGCATCATTAAAGGCCACTTGGGCAGACCTATATTTGTAGCCAAGAACACGTTCCGCCTTCGCTGAAGAAAAGTACATTTTCTTGCGAGCCATCTTGACGCTGTCAACCGAAACAAATGGCTGATCACCGCCAGTGAGGCGTGTCCACCCTTCAGCCAAAAATGCAATTGGTAGGACCAAACTTTGTGGAACTTTTATCGTTGGTGGTTTGCGAGAACAGATTCCCGCAATTTGATGCAATATTTCCGCTAAAGACAAATTTTCACCACCAATTACGTAGCGTTCTCCAATTTTCCCTTTACGCCACGCGAGCAAGTGGCCGGTCGCCACATCATCTACATGCACAATATTGAGCCCCGTATCGACATAGGCTGGCATCTTACCCGCCGCCGCATCCACAACCATTTTCCCTGTGGGGGTGGGTTTCACGTCGCGAGGACCTACCGGCGCTGACGGGTTAACGATTACAACCGGCGCACCAATATCCTCGATCAAACCGCGAACGGCATCTTCGGCTAAGAATTTGGACCTTTTGTAAATACCAATCATATCGGCCAATACCACAGGCGTTTCCTCGTTTGCCGGGGTTCCATCGGGATTGATACCGAGCGTCGCAACACTACTGGTATAAACGATACGTTCGACACCGGCCTCCGTCGCTGCGCGTATTATCGCGCACGAGCCGTCGACGTTGGTTTTGGTCATTTCATCGGGATTACGGGCCCATAACCTGTAGTCGGCGGCTACATGAAACACTGCATCACACCCTTGAACCGCCGAAATTAAGCTGTTCGGCACATTCAAATCCCCGTGAGCAATCTCGACGTTAAGATTTACAATATTCTCTCTGTTACTTTGCGTCCGCACCAAAACACGTACTCTCTCCCCTTCGGAGAGTAACGCCCGAGCCACCGCCGCACCGACAAATCCCGTAGCACCCGTTACCAAAATGGTCATGCAAATCTCATCCGCGCCACCAACTGAATAAAATAGACTTCAATGTTGAGTGAGACTATCGTCAATTCATGGTTCAGTAACGCTGTTTACTGATTTTCACTTTTAATTTTTATGCCAAAGCCTTACATCTTGTTGCGTAAAATTAAATAAGTCTTCATCGCACGAAACGAGGGTAGGTTGGGCGTTCCTCTGATACAGAAAGTTCGCGTCGCCAGCTACATTTTGCGGCAACGGCTAAATCGTACTAAACGATATCCACTCGTTCTTATGTTAGAGCCCCTGTTTCGCTGCAATCTCGCTTGTCCGGGCTGTGGTAAAATCGATTACGAAGACGAAATACTTAATCGCCGACTGAATGTTGATGACTGTTTGACAGCGGTAGATGAATGTGGCGCACCGATAGTATCTATACCTGGAGGCGAGCCCTTATTGCACCGGGAAATCGACAAAATTGTCGCCGGCATTATAGCGCAAAAAAAATTCGTATATTTATGCACCAACGCTTTATTGCTCGAAAAAAAGCTCCATCTTTTCAAGCCGACCCCATATCTAACGTTTTCTGTACACTTGGACGGGTTAGAAAAACATCACGACCACGCGGTTGCTCAACCAGGCACCTTTAAGCGCGCGGTTTTAGCAATTAGAGCTGCGAAACAGCGTGGCTTTCGGGTCAATGTTAATTGCACGTTATTCGACCAAATGACTGCTGAAGAAGCTATCGAATTTTTCGACTTTTGCATGGAACAACTGCAGGTCGAGGGTATCACAGTGTCGCCCGGATACGCCTATGAGCGCGCTCCTGATCAGGAGCATTTCTTAAACCGTACACGGACTAAACAATTATTTCGTGATATTCTCAGTGCTGGATCTTTAAACCGCTGGCGTTTTAGCCAATCGACGCTGTTTATGGACTTTCTTGCTGGCAACCAACAATATCATTGTACGCCATGGGGTAACCCGACACGTAATATATTCGGTTGGCAACGTCCTTGCTATCTTTTAGCGGAAGGCTATGCATCTAGTTTCGCTGAGTTGATGGAAGATACAGATTGGGAGAGCTACGGCACGGGAAACTATGAAAAATGTGCGGACTGCATGGTACATTGTGGATATGAGGCAACAGCGGTCTCCGATACGTTTGACCATCCGATTAAGGCACTGAGTGTGTGGTTTAAGGGAATTAACGTGAAAGGGCGAATGGCACCCGAAATTTCAATGGACAAACAACGACCGGCAGAGTTTGTCTTCGAAGACGTGGTTAAAACAATGTCAGAACGTTCGTCGGAGGCTAGGGAGCACAGCAACGCGACGTAAGCACTCGAACGCACGACGACTAATCCACCAGAG
>CAYZMI010000035.1:8009-10552 GCA_964479475.1 uncultured Rhodospirillaceae bacterium
AGTGCCCAAAGTGGAAAGTATGCGCAATAGCCGTGATAACGTAAGTAAAATACGCGGGGAAATCCGACAGCATTGTAATATTTTTCGTCCCAGTTCGCGCCATCCCTCGGAGCATTAAGCAGCCAATCGATACCTTTTTGTACGGCTTCCGATTTTACCTCCCCAGCAGCCATCAGTGCTAAAATGGCCCAAGCAGTTTGAGAAGGTGTGGAAGATTTTGCTTCACCCCGTCTTTCTTTCCAATAGGTGGCACAGTCTTCACCCCAACCACCGCTCTCACGTTGGATGCTCTTGAGCCACTCTACAGCTTTACGGATATGTGGTGCCTGCATATCTTCGCCCGCCGCATTGAAAGCGCAAAGAGCAGACCATGTGCCATAAATATAATTAGTTCCCCAACGACCAAACCAAGAGCCATCATCTTCTTGTTCGCCCCTTAAATACCTTAAACCGGTTTCCATAACGGGGACATCGCTCTCGTATCCAAGTTGTGCAAGCATCGAAATACATCTCGCACTAACATCAGCTGTAGCTGGATCGATCAAGGCACCGTGATCGGCAAAGGGAATATGCTCAAGCCAATAATACTCATTGTCGGCATCAAAAGCACCCCACCCTCCCCGGGAACCCTGCATACCCATGACCCATTCGGCACCCCGTTCAATGGCCTCGGCACAGGACGGATCGCTACTTCGGTCCAATGCGGTAACAACTGCTGCAGTATCATCAACATCTGGATAATGGTTATTGCGATACTGAAAAGCCCACCCCCCAGGACGAACGTTGGGGCGATTGACTGACCAGTCCCCTTTAACATCGAGCACCTGGCGTTCAAGCAGCCATTTATTAGCGCGCGTAATAACCGGATCGTCTCCCTGATGTCCCGCCTCCATAAGGGCGTGGGCGACCAGTGCAGTATCCCAAATTGGTGACAGACAGGGCTGGCAATAGGCAATTTCACCTTCATCAACAACCAATTTGTCGACGGCTGCCCGAGCAGTAATATAATCCTGATCATCTTGCGAAATGCCGAGAGCATAAAAGGCCATTAAGGTGTTTGCCATTGCCGGGAATATTCCGCCCAGACCATCTTCTCCGTTTAAGCGGGCTCGGATGAAGCTGAGAGCTTTGTCGATAGCCCGTTGCTGAGCAAGTTTAGGGACAAGTGGCTCAAAAACTCTTCCAACACGATCCAACCGTAACAATACCTCACCAAGCCAATGACCTGTTGGATTCTGCAAATGGTATTTTTCGCGCTCGGGCGGTGTTACGAATAGCTCGCTAATAGAAACACACGGTTTTGCCGGTTTCGGCCTGAGGGCCTGGAGGACTAAGAGCGGCACCATTACCGTCCGAGACCAGTAAGATACTTTCTCCATAATATTGAGCGGAGAACGTTCGGGTGCCAATAGGACTTCCACACGAATTAGTGGACAGGCTCGCCATGGCACCTCACCAAATAACGCCAAAGTAATTCGCGTAAATACATTACTCTTGGCGGCGCCCCCGTGAGCCAAAATAGCAGTTCGGGCCCTTTGCATATGCGGTGAATTGACAGTGTCTCCAACGAGCTTCAAGGCAAAATAGGCCTTAACGCTGGTACTCATGTCGAATTCACCATTATGAAACAAAGGCCACCCACCATGGTCGCCTTGGTGTGACCGCAAATATTTTGCCAACTTGGCCTCGAGCTGCGGATTTGTCTCATTCAAATAATGATTCAATAGTATGTACTCGGACGGGATAGTAGCGTCGGCCTCGAGTTCATATACCCAGTGCCCATCAGCGGCTTGGCCGTCAGCTATCGCTTTTGCGACCTCTTCAATCGTGGAGTCAAGTAGAGAGAATTCCGCTTCGTCCATCCCGACTTCTACGGCGACGCTTTTTAACATCTCATGTCTTGACAATGCGTGCCACCAGTCTAGGAGTAGTTTCAGTTGGTCGCCATACCAATCTGTATTGTTCCGCTTTATCGCAGGCTACTGTTGAGTATCATAGAGAATCAATCAAAAACACAATAAAAACCGATCACCTACCCTTATATGAGGCCATGTCGGATCAATATCCACACCTTTTGCGCTTTTCCAAGCGAAACCGGCTGATCCAGTCTATACCAGCCTCGTCGAACCAATTTCAAAAAAACTCGCTGGTAATTTTGAAGCATTAATCTGGCAGGACGCATTTGCTTACTGTCACACAATGACAAAGCCGTTTTTGCTTCCGAAAAACGTCGGGAAGCGATCTTGGCTAACTCATTGCAAACCTCCCCAAACCGTGGATGCGCCAGTGCGCACTTGGCATCAGCAGAAGGAATTTCATAGGCCGTAAGCATATCATTCGGCACGTAAAGCCTATCCAATGTAGCATCTTCGGAGAGATCACGTAGAATATTGGTTAATTGCAATGCTTGTCCCAATGACTTTGCGACCGGCTCGCCTAGCGCTGGTTCAACACCAAATATGCAATTGGACAATCGCCCCACGGCGCACGCCACAAGATCACAATAATCTTCCAATGCACCGATTGTGGTCATACGGACTTGT
>CAYZMI010000035.1:10652-12502 GCA_964479475.1 uncultured Rhodospirillaceae bacterium
TCCCTTTTATGCCGTGGCAGTACCCGCATTGCCCAGTAAAACGACGTCCCAGACTGTCGCACAATATCAGTGACATATTGGATCGGTGTTTTCTGTTCCATCGTATCGAGAGCTTAGAACACCTTTACCATGGTCGTCATTCTTTGCTCTTGTTCTCAGCCTCAAAAGATCTAGCGCCGTATGATCGCCCTTTCCACTGTGCACCGCGGCCCCACAACGTTCGCCAAGCGGACGCTACAGTCATCGCCGTATAGATCACACCTGCTAAGGGCAATAGGCACCCTCCGCTGAATGGCAATTCGTACAAGCGAAGTGTCGGCCCATAAAGTATGGCCATGAGCCACCACCCTGCGGTAGAAACGATAACGAGTTCGGGACTATGCATAAATATACCAACAACAACCCCGAAAGGCGGTATAAAGTATAACAATAGCATACCCAATACGGTGCCAGATAATAGTAACCAAGAATTTTTCAGTTGAACGAAGGCGGTTCGAGCTACCATATTCCACAAGCCAGACAATCCTTCGTATCCACGGAGGCTATAACTATCATCTGCAAGCCCCAGCCAAATCGAACCTTTTCCCTTTAGCAGTTTGGCTAAGGCACAATCGTCGATAACTTTATCGGAGATCTGTTCGACACCTCCCGCCTTTTTCAAAACATCGCTCCTCACCAACATACACCCCCCTGCAGCCGCAGCTTCGGGGCGCTGGATATCGTTCACCCAACGAAATGGGTAGAGTTTCTGAAAATAAAATACGAACGCGGGCACCAATAGGCGTGCCCAGCGCGTATCAACACGCAATTTCACCATAAGAGAGGTGAGGGCGAGTTTATCGGCCTCCGCTTTGCAAACCAACCGGCGCAGGCTATCAGCTGCATGAGCAATATCTGCGTCGGTAAATAGGAAAAATTCAGCCTCAGGCATTCGGTCTTCTGCAATTATTAACCCCTGAGAAATCGCCCATGATTTTCCGGTCCAACCAGTCGGCAAATTCCGGCATTCAACAACTTCGACCGGCACCCGGGAAGGTTTGATTGATTGCAAAACTTCCAGTGTACCGTCGTCACTGCAATCATCTACAACTATCAGCAAAAATTTACCGGGATAGTCCTGGTTAACTAAAGAATGAATAGCTTCTGCAATGGTAGAAACCTCATTCCGCGCCGGAATTACCACCGCGACTGATGGCCAATCGAGCAAGTCTTTACAGTAAGTGGGTAGACGTTCGTTGGCACGCCAAAATGAACCCCGGCAGCAGCTCAATAAAAGCCATGCTAAAAGCGAAATACCGGATAGGCCTAAAAGCAATGTAACAAGCATGGCAACACACATAACGTGAAATGCCTATTACTTCCAGAAACAGCATACCTTGCCATGTTTTTCAGGATACGTCTGACGGATAACGTGTTAAGCTTAGGTGTTATCTCGGATTTCGCCATCAGGGAGGAAAGGGCGTTGGATAGCACATCTGAAATTACTGAAATTAATAGCGTTACCTTAACTGGGATAGACCACGTAGTTTTGCACGTCGCAAATCTAAAAGACTCGCTAGAATTTTACATCAACGTACTTGGAATGACAGAGGACCATGGCGGCGAGGATTACATGTTCCTAAAATGCGGTAATCAGGTCGTCGGACTTTTTGAAGTTAGTCATGGGCAAGAAGTGAATGAAGGACCGGATTTAAACCACATGGCTTTTAACGCGGAGCAAAATGGATACGACACCGTGAAATCAAGTCTCGAGAACCAGGGTGTCCAAGTAAGAGCTCGGGACGGTGACCCGCATTGCGTTTATTTCGACGATCCTGATGGGCATACTCTACAAATAAACGTGCAACGGT
>CAYZMI010000035.1:12602-16078 GCA_964479475.1 uncultured Rhodospirillaceae bacterium
CAAGATTCAACAGGGACAAAAATGATGCCTGATCAGACTTCGCCTTCACATTCTGGAAACTGGCAATTCTGGGTAGACCGAGGCGGTACCTTTACCGATTTGGTCGCGCAAACGCCCAATGGCGAATTGATTACGCATAAATTGCTCTCGGAAAATCCCGAGCAATACGAGGATGCCGCAATCCAAGGTATTCGCGATTTGTTGAAGCTAGATAAGGACGAGGCAATCCCATTCGATTCTGTCGACGCAGTCAAAATGGGTACAACGGTTGCGACTAATGCACTTTTGGAGCGCAAAGGCGAGCGGACGGTGCTATGCATTACCAAAGGATTCGGCGATGCTTTGCGAATTGGTTATCAGAATCGCCCGCATCTGTTTGCCCGTCACATCTTATTGCCTGAACTACTATATGAACGAGTAATAGAAGTAGAGGAACGTTGCTCTGCCGACGGTGGCATACTTATACCGCTAAATGAAGCGGGGACGCGTGAAGCGATGAAAAAAGCTTACGCAGACGGAATTCGCTCTGCCGCCATTGTTTTCGTGCACGGATATCGACATTACGAACATGAACAAATAGTAGCGGCTATGGCGCATGAAATTGGGTTTGAACAAGTGTCAGTCTCCCACGAAGTAAGCCCATTGATGAAATTGGTGGGGCGAGGAGATACCACGGTAGTTGATGCCTACGTTTCACCCATTCTGCGCCGTTACGTCGATCTGATACGGGGCGAGTTGGGGAATACGCGGCTCATGTTCATGCAGTCCAACGGTGGGCTGGCTGACGCTCGGTATTTCCGAGGCAAAGACAGTATTTTGTCGGGACCGGCAGGTGGTATTGTGGGTGCCGTCCAAACATCGGCAATGGCGGGGTATGACAAGATTATTAGCTTCGACATGGGCGGAACATCGACCGACGTTGCACATTATGACGGCGAATATGAACGCGCGTTTGAAACTCTAGTTGCGGGCGTGCGCATGCGTGCACCGATGATGCAAATTCATACGGTCGCCGCAGGTGGTGGTTCTATCCTTCATTTCGATGGAACGCGATACAGGGTGGGCCCGGATTCGGCTGGCGCTAATCCGGGGCCAGCTTGCTATCGCCGCGGCGGCCCACTTTGTGTCACCGACGCTAACGTGATGGTGGGCAAAATTCAGCCCAATCTCTTTCCAAAAGTATTTGGCCCTAACGCCGATGAGTCTTTGGATGAAATTATCGTCCAAGAGAAGTTCGCTGCGCTCGCTGCTGAAATAGAAAGCGAAACAGGTGATAAGCGTACACCCGTAGAGGTCGCCGAAGGTTTCCTAATGATCGCGGTAGAAAATATGGCAAAAGCGATCAAGCAAATTTCTATTCAGAGGGGCTATGACGTCACCGAATATACCCTCAATTGTTTTGGTGGTGCCGGCGGACAGCATGCCTGCCTAGTCGCGGATTCATTGGGAATTTCGAGGGTTTTTGTTCACCCCTTCGCAGGCGTCCTATCTGCTTACGGAATGGGGCTCGCAGATCTCCGGGTAATGCGTGAACGAGCCGTAGAAGCTGTACTCGACGACGCATTAGTAAGCAACGTCACAAAAACATTAGACGAAATGGAAGCTGATGGGCGTTCCGAGATGGAACGTCAGGGTGGTGATCCAGACCGCACTTACGTTCTTCGTAAAGCTCTCCTCCGCTACGAAGGCACCGATTCGCCTCTAATCGTCGACTTTACCGACCAAGCAAGCATGGTTAAAGAATTCGAAGAAACCCACCATTTGCAGTATGGCTTCATCGCACCCGAAAAAGCCCATATCGTTGAAGCCGTCACCGCTGAGATCATAGCGGGCTCTGCAGATGTTACAGACCCTGAAATTCCTCAGGGATCAAGTGCGGACGCACCTGTCTTGCAAGAGGTTGAAACATATATGGCAGGTGCCATACAGCAAACACGCCTCTATGACCGTGAACAAATGAAACCCGGCTGTCGGATAGATGGACCCGCGGTAATCATTGAAGCGACAGCCACTACCGTTGTGGAGCCAGGTTGGGCGGCAGAAATCAATAATTTTGATCAAATGATTTTAAATAGAGTTGTTCCGCGTCCTGGTCAGGCGTCGGTCAGTACCGAGGTCGACCCGGTCATGCTTGAAGTATTCAACAATTTGTTCATGTCCATTGCTGAGCAAATGGGAGTTGTACTTCAGAACACATCATATTCGGTCAATATAAAGGAACGCCTCGATTTTTCTTGTGCCATATTTACCGCAGACGGCAGCTTAGTGGCCAATGCACCACACATTCCTGTGCATCTTGGATCTATGAGTGACAGCGTGCGCACCGTATCGGAGCAGCGTCGGGGGACCATTGTGCCGGGTGATGTATTCATGCTGAACACACCCTATAATGGTGGCACCCACCTTCCTGACGTCACAGTAATTACACCTGTATTTGATACACCGGGGAAAGAAATTCTTTTCTACGTAGCTGCCCGCGGTCATCATGCGGATATTGGCGGAATTACACCTGGATCGGTACCACCCACTAGTAAACATATTGATGAAGAGGGTGTCCTTATCGATAACTTCCAGCTCGTGTCAGGTGGGCGCCTGCTTGAAAAAGAGACCGAGGAACTATTTACAACTGCGCCCTACCCCACGCGCAACTTTCATCACAACCTTGCTGACCTTAAGGCCCATATAGCGGGCAATGAAAAAGGCGTTCAAGAACTGCGCAAGATGGTCGATCATTTTGGCCTCGACGTAGTTCAAGCATATATGAAACACGTACAAGACAATGCAGAAGCATGTGTCCGTCGTGTTCTCGGAGTACTTACCGATGGCGCCTATAATTATGAAATGGATTCGGGTGCGAAAATTTGCGTCAATATCAAAGTGGATAGGGACACACGAGAAGCCATTATTGACTTCACTGGCACCTCCGAACAACAAAACAGTAACTTCAACGCACCTTCTTCCGTTTGTATGGCTGCTGTCCTATACGTATTTCGGCTCATGGTGGATGACGATATACCACTCAATGCCGGTTGCCTGAAGCCACTCAAGGTTATAATTCCAGAAGGTTGTATGTTAGCGCCCCAATATCCCGCGGCCGTCGTCGCCGGGAACGTAGAAACATCGCAAGCGGTAACTAATGCGCTGATCGGAGCGCTGGGGATCATGGCGGCGGGCCAAGGCACTATGAACAACTTCACCTTCGGCAATAACGCGGGATACCAAAACTATGAGACCATCTGCGGTGGCTCGGGTGCAGGACCCGGATTTGATGGTACCGATGCAGTACACACTCATATGACCAATACGCGCGCAACAGATCCAGAAATCCTCGAATGGAGATTCCCCGTAGTAGTAGAATCATTTTCTATCCGCCATGGCTCAGGTGGTAACGGCAAACATAAGGGTGGCAACGGGATCATTCGACGTGTTCGGTTTGAAGAAGAGATGACAGCGGCCATCGTTTCGGGCCACAGGCG
>CAYZMI010000035.1:16178-22207 GCA_964479475.1 uncultured Rhodospirillaceae bacterium
TCCATGTCGAATCGATAGGGTACAAGCGTAATTTGCTGAACGCCTGCTTTTATGTGTTCCTGCAATTGTTCGATGCACTCCTCAGCCGAACCCAACACAGCGCTTTCAGTGGTAGAGTCACTCCAACCAGCAAAATCCCATTCAGTGGTCAGCCATTCATACATGGGTGCCTCCACCTCTGCCTTCGATTTACCCACGTAGATAGGTAGCTGATTAATGCTCTTGAGCGTATCTGGATCCTTGCCGGCTTCCTCAGCAAAACGCCGGACTTTGTCCCAGGATTTCACGAAACCTTCGGGTGTGTAGTAATAGGTTAGCCAGCCATCGCCCGCGACACCGGCACGTTTTAGAACCCGGTCTACATAGCCACCAATTAAAATAGGTGGCCTGGGTTTTTGTATAGGTTTGGGTTGCATGACCGCTTCAGCCATTTCATAAGGCGGATAACTACCGGTCACTGAATCTTCCGTCCACAACCGCGTCAAGATTTCCAAATTCATATCCATGATGTTGCCACGCTTATTGAATGGCACACCGAGCGCATCGAACTCACGCTTATACCAACCCGACGCCATGCCGAGTGTTAGCCGACCACCGGAAATTTGATCTAGGCTAGAGAGCTGCTTGGCTAATAGCACAGGATTGCGCGCCGGCAGCACCAAAATTCCTGTCCCGATGCGAATGCGTTCAGTTCGCGCCGCAACTGCAGTAAGAACAGACAGCGAATCGAGAATAGGAAAACATGGCTCGACCCCCAGCAACACATGATCCCATACCCAAACAGACTCATAGCCCAACTCTTCCATTCGTACGCCAAAATTGATCAATCCCTGAGGATCCGGCATCTCTGGGTATGCGGTAAAGTTCTGCATCGCAATGCCGATAATATTGCTGGCCATTATTGTCTCCTTCGTTGAATTTTTTAGCCGATATAAACCCTGTCAGGATCAAGGTTGCGGAGAAAGTCAATTTCTTCAGCGCCCGGCGGCTCAGTGATTGTCAGATTATCGGCAAATAACAGTTCGAATCCGGTATTTTCTTGTACCACGTCTTTTGTAACACCGTCATGAAGGGTCTCAACCTTCATGCGTTTACTGTTTTCGTCAAAACACATAATGGCCAGATCAGTGACTACTCGCGATGGACCACCGGTAATCAATCCATCATTTTCACGACTTTTTTCACCATTCCAGTATCCGGTGCTAGTGACAAAATCTACTTTGTCCACAAATCGCCGCTTTTCATGGACCATCGCGACAACCACCTTCGTCAAGCTTGCAATGTCGTTACCGCCTCCAGTGCCAGGTAGACGGATTTTCGGATTATTCGCATCACCGATAAATGAACTATTAAGGTTGCCGTACTGGTCGATCTGTGCTCCCCCCATAAAGCCGACATCCACATAACCTCGCTGCAGCAACAACAATACGTCGGTGTTGGAAAGAACCATATTCGCACGCCGAGTACAGCGCTGTTCATTTGTAGAGGGTGGCAGTTCACCGGGCACAATAAATGGGCCGAGCACGCCACCCTCGAACAAGATTGTCAGGCCTGGCGCATGCATCGCCTGCGCTAGTGTCGCCGCCAACAGCGGGATGCCAACCCCGGCAAATACTGTATCGCCGTCTTCGAGCACACGGCTGCTCATAACGGCGAGTAGTTCTGAAACGGTGTAGCCGTCATCAGTCATTGTAGACGCTCCTGCCGCGAATTCCCGCATCTATAACGTTTTCCATACCAAGAAGATTGAGAAACTCGTTCCAATTTGCGGGCGCCTTCACGTAGCGGTCTATAAACTCCTGCACCCCTGCTGCCGGATCTTGACGTGTCATTTCTGCATAGGCATCTAAATTGGGCAGGAACGGTTCATAGACGCCATAGCATTCATGGGGCGCGCAGCCATACGGCACTTCCACTACTGCATCGACGGTGACGAATGGAATTTTGGTGTGATCTGGGGCCCGGCGAATTTGATCATTAGTCACCACGCGCTCTGTGGTGAGAACCACCCGGTTGGCTGCCATAGCGATATCGGCATCCATGAAAGGTAGCCCATCCATCTGCGCATTGCCAAATTGATCACAGCGCTGTACGTGAATGAGTGCGACATCGGGGTTCAGTGCAGGCAACAAAAGTAAAGGCTCGCCGGTAAACGGGCAGGACATTTCTTTGGTCTGGTCAATGCGACCGCCTACATCTGACGCCATCATGGTGCGAGTTGGCATGAAAGGTACACCCATCGCACCTGCGCGGTAGCGCAAACCCATTGCCATATGGCTCCATTCTTCAAAGTCTGCCTGGCCAGTTTCGGTGAAATGGCGCATTACCTTGGAAACTCCCCAAACGATACCCTGGCTGAACCAACTGGTAACAATGTGACGGCTAACACCCGACCCGTAAAACAAATCACCTTCTGTTGAGGTGATACTGCGCGATACGGTCAAGTTTTCTCGTCCGGCGCGAATAAGAGCCCAGACCATAGCCATTGGAGTACGCGACAGTGTGCAGCCGCCAATGGCCACGTGATCGCCATCCTTGACTAAATCAGCCGCCTCTTTCAGGGACATTACCTTGTCGCGCAAGCTGCGATCGCGAGAGCGGGTTTCCTCCCGTAACTCGATATAGGATTTGCTCACTTGGTCCTCCCAACGGAAACCATTTGTTGCATTTGTCAGCCCATTCCTGACAGGCCGTTAAATTCTGTGATCATACCGTCCCATGCCGGCAGTGTATCTGCTACCCCTTGCCAGAAAGACTGATCGCGCCGTCGATCGAATTGTTCCAGTTCGACGCCTTGTTGTTCGACCCAGGTAAAATAACCAAGATTGAATATACGGTTGCGATCACGATGAGTTAGTTCGTTAATATGATCACCATCGAGACCCGCAAGGAATTGACCAAACACTTCACCGGCACAAATCTCATCAAATCCGAATGTGAAGTCCCGGGATATAACTATTTCCCGTTCACTGTCGTAAAGCTCAGCACCGTCGGTTGCAACGGTAACAATTAGATCATTTTCAGTGAGATCGAAATAACGCGCAGTCTTAATAGCAGCTAGAATATTGGCTATGCCTGAAAGACCAATATTCCCCAACTCAGTTACCAGCCGGGAGCTTACTCCGCGCCGGTTGACCATATAGTCCCGGCCCACTTCGGTATTGAATAAGACGCCGAGCGCGTCCGCGCTTGCATCGGAGACCCCGACCACCACATCGCCATTCATTACATTCTGGATGAGCGGAATGTGTTTGTCACCAATACCTTGAATGTTGTGTGCACCGTAACCGTTATAAAGCATAGTTGGGCATTCGACCGGCTCCACCGCAACAATCTTTGCACCACGTTCACGTTTTAGATAATCACCAGCGCCCAAGGTCCCGGCGGAACCGGTTCCAGCCACGAAGGCCGCCAGATTAAGCCCTGAATTAGTTAGCTTGAGGCTATTAAATACCACCTCCAAAGCCGGGCCAGTGCAGGTGACGTGGGCAAGATAATTGGCAAATTCAGAAAACTGATTGAGAATGATATTTTCAGCTTGGGTTTCAAGTTCATTACATTTGTCATAGATCTCTTTGACATTGCTCTCTGAACCGGGCGTCCGAATAATATCATTTCGGTTGCCTACCCAGTTTTGCAACCAATCAAAACGTTCTTTACTCATCCCTTCGGGCAACACTGCTACTCCGCGCACGCCAAGAATGCGGGAAACTGCGACACCGCCCCGGCAATAATTACCCGTCGAAGGCCATACCGCCCTTTGGCTTCCAGGATCGAATTGGCCAGTCACTAAGCGCGTAACCAAGCAAGCGTAAGCGGGTAACACCTTGTGTGAACCGATCATCGGAAATCGATTACCGAGCACCACCGCAATTGGTGCGGCGACCCCGGTCAACTCTCTGGGCAGTAGAAGAAATCCGGGCACGTCGACCCGCCCTATACGGTCGGCGTCGTTGTACCAATTTACGCGGAACAGATTGGCGGCATTTGGATCATGTGGATTTATTGACTCAACCTGATTTTGAATACTGTCGGGAATTGTGGAGGGATCGGCCAACTCAGAAAAGGTGGGTAGTCGCACCCGCGCCTCACGCAAATGCCCCACAGCCGCGTCATAAATCGCTCGGTCAGCGATATCAGTGGAAAGTCCAATTTCGCTCATTGGACAACTAGATGCACACCGGGCCACCCCCCACAAAGTGCCGCAAACTCGACCATTTTTCTGTTTTCACCGTTCAATTGAGGCGTCCGATAAGATCATGAAGGTCGGTATTTGGTCAATGCCAAGGCATCGATACTTATTGTTAGTCCTCCACTTGAATGGTGTCGTAGTCGGCAGGTAATGTGATCTCCATCACTTCGTAATCATCAGAGTAGTAAAGTACGTTGTGCTTTATTCCAGGTGGCTGGACCCAACAATCCCCGGCCTCGAAATGCTGCTCCCCTTCGCCGTCAAACCACACCTTAGATTTACCTTTGAGACAAAACACCATCTGAAAATCCAGATCGTGGTAGTGCAATCCGCTACCGCCTTCGGGACAAGGTTTGGTCGTGCGGATAATCTGCGCATGTACCATACCGCCGGTTGCTTGAGCGATGCCGAAATCGCGATATTCGCGGTACACCCGCAGCCCCCCACTCACAAAGGGGTTGTCCTTGGCTCGGTTGACAAGAAAGTCTGACTCGATCTTTTTGTCCACTAGTATATCTCCGTTTCGATTGGTTTTCGCCATATTGCCAGACGAGTGTTGGGAATAACACCAACACAGTTAAACAGAAATTTTTTCGTGTGGCCTAGTTGAGGAACAAACTATAAGCCTCAACTAGACTATTTAGCGAGCAAAGGGATTTAGCTATCGGCGTTTAACGTACGTTGTTGGAATTGGCAAACGGAAGAGCGACCTCCGGCCTGTGACGCGCTTTGAATTTGCTGATAGGGTTTGTGCGAACAAACAATAACACTATTAGACAATGGAACCCTTTGATTTCATCGGATTACCGACCCGAGTAGTACTTGGACCGCACAAAATTGCAACGCTACCCGCAGAAATGGAAAACCTAGGCGTCAACAAAGCGCTGCTGTGCTGCTCACCGGGAAGAAGTAACGTCGTCAAAGAGTTGTATACCAGGTTAAACGATTTGTGCGCTGGCGTATGCGCACGTGCGCTCCCCTTTACCCCGTGGGAGGTAGTGCTCGAAGGGCGCCAAGCCGCACAAGACTTAAATGCAGATTGCCTAATTTCATATGGAGGAGGTAACGCCGTTGGATTAGCCAAAGCAGTCGCGCTTGAATTGGCGCTCCCAATCATTGCAATTCCCACCACATTGTCAGGGTCGGAAACTACCGCCCTGCAGGGAATAATTAGGAACGGCAAACGCACACAAAATGCGTCTCCTAACATGCAAGCTAAGACTATCATATATGATGCGGAGTTGACACTCGACCTACCCATGTCGGTGATGATACCGAGCGGCATGAACGCCACTGCACATGCGGTGGGTGCCCTGGTCGCCCACAACAACAACCCGATGTCTCGAATGTTCGCCGAAAAAGGCATTGATGTTATGGCAAATGCGTTGCGAACTTTGGCAAAAGATGCGGGTGATCTCGATGCGCGGACTAGTGCTTTTTATGGCGCGTGGCTCAACGCCAACACTCTCAAGTTAGCACCCGGTGGCGTTAATGTGCATCACAAACTTTGCCATACAATCGGTGGGGGATTTGGGCTATCACACGCTGAGGTTCATACTGTAATCCTGCCTCACTCGACGGCCTATAACCGGAAAGCCATTCCTGACGCGATGGCGACCATAGCGTCCGCGCTAGGACACGAAGGTGGAGATGCTGCCGAATGTTTGTTCGATCTCGAATTAGAAATTGGGGCTCCCACATCACTACAAGCTATTGGTCTTGCCGAAGATGCGCTTGAACAAGTGGCAGAGGAAGTTGCGATGGATTCATACTACAACAACCCACGCCCCATTGAGAGGGATGGCATCCGAGCGTTATTGGATGATGCATTTCACGG
>CAYZMI010000035.1:22307-24745 GCA_964479475.1 uncultured Rhodospirillaceae bacterium
ATGTCAACGTCTTCGCGGGGGTCGCAACGCGTGCACATAGACCAAATCACATCATTTATATTGGTCGGATCTATATCGTCATCAACCACAATCGTCCAACGGTTACAATAAGCACCAGCAAGACATTGGGAGGCAATCATACCCGCTTGTTTTGCATGGCCTCCGTAAAGTTGCTTGATGGAAACCGTAAGCCAGTAGCGGCTTCCACCCGCTTCGTGAGCCCAAACACCTTTGACCTCTGGAATACCGGCGCCTTCGAGTTGGCTCCAGACAGCACCGCATCTGTAATGGCCGAGATAGTAGGTGTTATCGTTGGGTGGTATAGCGGGCACCGCCCCCATCAAAATAGGGTTATCACGATGCAAGAGTGTCTCGATACGGATCGCGGGCTCTTGTCGTTGACCACCGGCATAATAGCCGGTCCATTCACCGAGAGGTCCTTCAGTGACGGTGTCGTCTGGATAGATCTTACCCTCAAATGCGATCTCTGCGTTGGCCGGCACTGGAAGACCCGTCTTTGGCATATTGATAACTTCCACGGCTTCGCCAAATATCCCCCCTGCAGCTTCGTATTCGTTTTTGCCATATGGGATTTCGAGCCCGGCCAACATAAACATGGCAGGATGTACGCCAAATACAGCCGCAACCGGACAGGCCTCGCCACGCTTATGGTACTTTTCCATGATAAGGCGGCCATGCTTTCCTGGCGAAATCATGAGGGACGCCGTATTTGGTTCATGCGCTTGAATGCGGTAGGTTCCGTAGTTTATCCAATCAGAATCAGGATCCTTCATTACCACCATACAGGCGGTGCCGATAAATGGGCCGCCGTCGTGCTCGTGCCAAACTGGGGTAGGGATAGATGTAATATCCACATCGGCACCCTCGGACAAATTGTCGAGCAATGGACCACCATTGATCTCTTTCGGCGGAATGGTCGGGGCCTCACTCATATACTTACGCCACCACGCCACCAGGTCCATGTCGGTTCCTTTGGCGGGCAAACCTAGCGCAAGATTGATGCGCGGTGTAGCAGTAAGGAGATTGGACATCACCCGGTGTCCTTTTGGATAACCGGGTATTTCATCGAACATAAGCGCAGGCATACCCATCTGACGCTGAACAATATCGACAATTCCGCCAATATCCTCCTTGGGATCTGCTCCTGAAATAGTATGGATCTCGCTCTCGGCTTCGAGTTCAGCTATCCAGTTTCTAAGGTCTTTATTTGCCACGTCTGTTCCCTCCAACCAAACCGTTAAAGACAGATGCACGTAAAAACAACGGCAAAATAGTATTTCTTGGCCTGCACGCCTTGCCTACAATGTCAGAAGATGGAAGATTTGGACACTGGTGGCGCCCGTAAAATAGAGCGCCGAAGTGAAATTATGGGAGAAAAGGCGTGAAGGCGCCAAAATTTAAATATGTGCGTGCGGAATCCGTCGAACAGGCTTTGACCCTGCTCGAAAAGCACGGGGACGATGCCCGAATTCTGGCTGGTGGCCAAAGTCTAATGCCAACCCTAAACATGCGGCTATCTCAACCCGAAATACTCATAGATATCAATCGGCTAGATCAACTAAAGGGGCTTTCGTTTGAAAATGGTGTGGTGCGCATTGGTGCACTTGCACGTCATGTAGAAATCGCCAATTCCGACATTGTCACCCAACACCTACCACTAATCTCAGAAGCCATGCCTCATGTAGCGCATGTAGCCGTACGCAATAGGGGAACATTTGGTGGTAGCATTGCATTAGCCGATCCAGCCGCGGAGATGCCCGCCTGTGCATTAGCACTTAGCGCAACCTTTGTTTTACAAAGCATTAATGGACGGCGAGAAATAGCGGCAGATAATTATTTTCTGGGGCTATATGAAACCGCGCGCCAGCCCAATGAATTACTGGTAGAAACTCTTATTCCGGCCGAACCAGAGGGCAGCATCTCGGTATTTCTCGAGTTAGCTCAGCGTCATGGTGATTTCGCGATGGCGGGAATAGCATGTCATGTCACGATCGACAGGGATTTAATTTTGTCTGCCCGGCTGGTTTATTTTGGTAGTGAAGACAAACCAACGCTAGCTCAGGGAGCAGTCCACGAAATCACCGGGAAACGTTGGTCAGAAGAAACCCGGAACGCTGTTATTACTGCGCTTTCAGATGATCTCGACCCCATGTCGAATTTGCAAGGCAGTGCTGCCATGAAATTGGAACTACAGCGAGTTTTAACTGGGCGCGCAATAGACGCAGCCTTTGAAAAGGCAAGGGCCTCGTAATGAGTGAAGAAACCCTCTCAATCACTTTGACAATAAATGGCGAAATTATCTCCCGAACCGTGCCTGTGCGACAGCATTTGGTGGATTTCCTGCGTATTGAACTAGGTCTCACGGGTTCGCACCTTGGATGTGAACACGGAATTTGTGGTGCCTGTTCAGTGCGCGT
>CAYZMI010000036.1:0-3406 GCA_964479475.1 uncultured Rhodospirillaceae bacterium
GCCAAATTAGAGAAGAAAGTCATTGGACGGCTAAATAAATGCCGCCGCGATTGGTGCGAAGTGAAAGTTAAGCGATTTCAAGGTTGGATCCCACGCACCTCAATTTGGGGCGTATTTTCTAATGAGCTCGCCAACTAAATTATCGATCGTTAAAGTTCTATCAATCGAAGTCCTGGCTCAACGAAGACCGGAAGTCTTCCGCAAGCCCCGCCATGTGACGATAATTAGGATGATTAATTGCCAAGATGATGTCAGCGTTGGGTTGGCTGAATTCGGCCACCTGTGCATCAGTAAACGGAAAGTGGATGAATTGTACGGAGGATGCTTTACCATCTGCGTCAGTGCGGTCTGATTCTTCGGATCGCCCAATGATGGTTTCACCTTCTACATTAATCAGTATTGTGTTTTCTATACCACCAAGTTTTGCCAACGTTGCTGCCCGTCGATCAGGGTCAGGAATTTCAATCATCATTGTTGCAACAAGCTCACGGCCATTTGGGATCAGGGGATTATATGCCGCAAGTTCCCCAGGAATTTGTTTGGCACCACCCTTCTCGATATAGAGCATCTCATGCACCTGAAACCACATGGTTTCAAAGTTCTCGAAATAAAACATTGCATCAGGTCCCACGGGCATTCGGCGATTCTTTTTCACAATGGCAATTTGTAACGCGTGATCACGTCGTTCCCGCGAATATTGGTTCATTGACAAAATATCTTCTGAATTTAGCCGGCGTGCCATCAGCGTATCCTGTGGTTACGTATGCAGCGGTCAAAGACCATAGGCTTTGGCCAAAATTTCAATTGGATGTGGCGCCACATCCGGGATGTCGCTCTGATCGGCACTTTCTGCACCAATTTTTTGCATACCTTGTAGGATGTGGAGCGCAGCCAGCGGGCATTCTGACACAATTGTACTACGTTGTACTTCAATAGCTTGTCTGGCAACCGGCCGCCCGATTTTTAACGCTGTGTCGAAATTGTTTTTCATCATGCCCCAAGAACCACCATGTCCTGAACACCGCTCAATGACGGTCACATCGGTGTCAGGAATCAAACGCAGCAAGTCTGCTGCTTTTGGGCCAACATTCTGAGCCCGGGCATGACATGCCAAATGAACTGTTATTCCACCGTCCTGAGATTCAAGCCCAGGAGCTAGACCCTCTTTTCGCGCAATATTTACTAAATATTCCGTTATATCGAGAGTTGCTTCGGACAATCGTTTGACGTCTTCGTCATCTGGAACGATCAGCGGCCATTCAAACTTCAACATAAGTGTACAACTCGGCACTAATGCTACAACGTCATACCCTTTATCGATCCAGGGTAGCAATTTAGCAGATACGGCGCGCGCATTTTCGGCAACAGCAGCAATATTGCCATGTTCAAGTTTGGGCATACCACAACAACGTGGGTAAACAACCTCCGTCTCTACCCCGTTCCGGGCGAGTACTCCGAGCGCCGCTTCCCCAATGCCAGGGTTATTGTAATTGACAAAACAGGTGGAGTAGAGCACCGCCTTACGGCCAAACGCAGGCGCTTTTCGGTTAACTTTGGGTTTGATGTCTCTGCTTCTGGCCACAAAGGTCTTGCCATGAAATTTGGGCAAAGCTGCACCCTTATCGATCCCAGTCACTGTTTGCATCACGGACCGTGTAAACCGGTTTTTTACATCAGTCCCCCAATTAGCAAGTGGCGCCACAGGTGCCGCCATCTTGCCATTGCGGTCAGTTTGCGATATTTGCTTCTGAACAAAGGGTACTTTGCCGGCTCGGGCTTCTGCTGCCCGATAACGTAGCATTAAATGCGGAAAATCCAGGTTAAATTCATGTGGCGGAACATATGGGCATTTGGTCATAAAGCACATATCGCACAGAGTGCAACTATCAACGACAGGTTTGAAACCATTGCTTGCGACGGAATCAAGTTCGCCGGTATCGGAGTTATCAATTAAATCGAAAAGACGAGGAAATGAATCACACAGGTTGAAGCAACGCCGACAACCATGACAAATATCAAATACACGTCGCAACTCGGCATCAAGCTTGTCGGAATCATAATAGTCAGGGTTTTGCCATTCGATGGGATAGCGGATGGGAGTTTCCAGGCTTCCTTCTGACATGGCAATAACCACCTGTTACAGGAACAACGAAGTGTCCCGTCTAAATTAAACCAACCCACTTGGGGTGGAATTGAATGGGATTAAATGGTGCCCATTCAACCCAAATAACCAATTAATCTAGTTCGTCGAGAGCCCTCTGGAAACGTCCAGCATGCGACCGCTCGGCTTTCGCCAACGTCTCGAACCATGTCGCAATCTCGTCAAAACCTTCATCGCGCGCTTCTTTCGCCATACCCGGATACATATCAGTGTACTCATGAGTTTCACCAGCAACGGCAGCTTTTAAATTGTTGGCGGTAGAACCAATGGGTTCACCGGTTGCAGGGTCACCAACTTCTTCTAGATACTCAAGATGACCATGAGCATGGCCGGTTTCGCCCTCTGCGGTGGAACGGAACACAGTAGCAACGTCATTGTAACCCTCGACGTCAGCTTTCTGAGCAAAGTAGAGATAACGGCGATTAGCTTGAGATTCCCCAGCGAACGCTGCTTTAAGATTATCTTCCGTTTTCGATCCCTTCAATGATGGCATTAATTTCTCCTATTTCTTGTTTTGGACCCAGTTCTTTGAATCCTTGCCAAATCCTATTGTTCAATAAAACTAAATTCAAAGCTTATATAATTATTCCCGCGATTTGTTCAATAGTTTTAATTTATTCTAAATTAAATTATTATGCCTTGCTCTTTGTGATTCTAACCACAACATCGATACGGCTAACTGAGGTACCATAGGGTAAAGATGGCAGACTTGCGATCGCAATATCAGACTCTTGAATATCCGTAATTTCACCTGTTTCCTCTAAAAAAAAATGGTGATGCCCTGTAGTATTTGTATCAAAATAAGTGCGGCCGGGCTCAACAATAACTTCTCGCAATAAACCCGACGCCGTGAACTGATTGAGTGTATTGTAAATTGTTGCCAATGAAGTCGGAATCCCAGCGGCTTTCGCCTCCGCATGCAATTCCTCAGCAGTAATGTGCCGATTATTATCATCAAACAATAGATGGGCAAGACCTATTCTTTGCCGAGTTGGCCTCAGGCCTGCATTCTGCAAGAGTGTAATTACATGTGCGAACGGTCGAGTTACCATCTCTAAAATATAGATGGTTTTATAACAATTGGAACGGTTCAAAACTCTAATTTTGTAATTATTTATATAAATTTTACTCGAGTTATAGGTCGCGATGCCGCAGCAGGTCCGGTACGCCGACAATATTGTACCCAGAATCTACATGAATGACCTCACCAGTGACTGCAGCGGAAAGTTCGCTTAACAAATAAAG
>CAYZMI010000036.1:3506-8502 GCA_964479475.1 uncultured Rhodospirillaceae bacterium
AGGTTACCCCAACCATCTGTCAATTGCTCAAAAACTGACTGGATGCTTGCATCGTCTTCCACATTCATAGGCACCACAAAGTCAGCGTTTATCCTTTCAGCCAAAGGCATAACCCTTTTTTGGAAACTATTTTGATAGGTCAATGCTAGAACGGCACCTTGTTGTGCGGCCATCTCCGCAATTCCCCATGCAATAGAATGATCATTAGCAACTCCAACGACCAATCCACGCTTTCCCTCCAAAAGCTTTGTATTATTCATATAAGAAATACCCTGGAAATATGATGTTGCCCATTCACAGGGAGAAAGAGATATGCCGACAAAACCTTCCGTACCTTCAACCGGCGTTGGGTGATTTGAAGGCAAGCGTCGCATTGGTGCCACCAAATCCAAAACTATTTGATAAAGCGCAGTTAATTTCTGCATTGTCACGGCGCTCGAGTACAATTGGCATATCTTTAGCTTCAGGAGTCAGTTCCTCGACATTTGCAGAAGCGGAAATAAATTTATTGTCCATCATCAACAGGGTGTAGATCGCCTCGTGGACCCCGGCGGCACCTAGCGCATGGCCCGACAAAGACTTTGTAGAATTAAACTGTGGAATGCGATTATGATCGCCAAAAACAGTATTCAACGCCTCTAGTTCCTTAACGTCACCGATCGGCGTACTCGTACCATGCGTGTTAATGTAATCAACCGGAACATCGACAGTATCCAGCGCCATCCGCATACATCGCTGCGCCCCATCACCGGAGGGCTGAACCATATCATGTCCATCCGAAGTCGCACCATAACCGGCCAGTTCGGCGTATATTTTTGCACCTCTTGCCTTGGCATATTGCCACTCTTCAAGAACGATGACACCCCCACCGCCGGCAATGACAAATCCGTCCCGATTTGTATCAAAAGGCCGCGAGGCTTTTTTAGGAGTATTATTGTAATTGGAAGAAAGAGCAGGCATTGCATCAAATAAAACTGTCATCGTCCAATCGAGTTCTTCTCCACCACCAGCGAACACGATATCTTGTTTGCCCAATTGAATGAGCTCAGCCGCATTGCCGATGCAATGGGCGCTAGTTGCGCAGGCCGAACTAATTGAATAGTTGACGCCTTTTATTTCAAACGCCGTCGATAGAGTGGCAGAATTGGTACTCGACATTGTGCGGGGCACCATAAATGGCCCTACTTTCCGTGCACCCCGCTCTTTGACCGTATTAAATGCTGAAAGCAAGTTCCGCGTAGACGGACCTCCAGACCCCATGATCAGACCGGTTCGATCGTTGGAAACCTCTTCTTTTGTCAATCCTGCATCTTCAATTGCTTTTTGCATAGCAATAAAATTATAGGCCGCACCATCGCCCATAAAACGACGCTGCTTCCGATCGACCATGGCATCTATATCTATATCGGGTGCACCGTGAACGTGGCTCCGAAAATTGAGATTTCGATACTCGTCACAAAAACTGATGCCTGATCGACCCTCCTGCAACGATAAGATTACTTCTTCTTTATTGTTACCAAGACTACAAACAATGCCGAGACCGGTAATTGCGACCTTATTCATGGGCACCTCACATATCATTCGGGGACGTAAAAAGTCCCACTTTCAGATCCTGTGCCTCATATGCACAGACGCCGTCTACATCCAGTCTTCCATCGGCGACACAAATGGCGAATTTTCGGCGTAAAACACGTTTTATATCGACATGATAGGTGACTAGATTTGCGTTCGGCGCAATCTGTTCATTAAATTTTAGTCCTCCAAGTCCAAGCGCGCGACCACGGCCAGGCGCACCCAACCACCCGAGAAAAAATCCGACGAGCTGCCACAACGCATCGAGCCCTAGGCAACCTGGCATAACAGGATCACCTTCGAAGTGACACGGGAAAAACCAGAGGTCGGATTTTATATCGAGCTCTGCAACAACTTCTCCTTTTTGATTGTTACCACCAACCTCATTAATTCGCGTAATACGGTCGAACATCAGCATGGGCGGTAAAGGAAGTTGGGCGTTCCCTGGACCAAACAACTCACCATGACCGCATCGGATCAAATCATCGTAAGTAAAGTTATCGCGGTCTATTACACTCATAATATTTTGTAGGTCACAATTAAATACATATTTCTGTTAGCGGTCCGATAAGCCAAATCACCGGACCAGGATTACCCGCAGCTTAAATTTTGATGTGCACGTGGGCAATATGTTAGGTGCTATATCTGGGTTTATATGAACTAAATCCGTAAAGACCAGACCAAAACCTAATTTTAAGCAATTATCGTGGTTTTATAGCTGAAAATAGCCCAATACAGAGAATTGGGGCAAATCCGCCCCTAATTCCATGAGATTTTTGACGAACGTCTTATTCCGCAGCAGCACTCTCTTTGGTAATTTCTTCACCAGTGTCTTGATCGACGACCTTCATGCTCAGCTTAACCTTTCCTCTGTCGTCTATGGCTAACACCTTCACCTTTACGCTGTCGCCTTCATTCACGACGTCCGTAACCTTTCCCACGCGCTCTTGAAGTAGTTCGCTGATATGAACCAGCCCGTCGCGCGCACCCAGAAAGTTAACAAAGGCCCCAAAATCAACAACTTTAACTACTTTGCCAGTGTAAATAACACCAACTTCCGGTTCTGCGACGATACTCTTGATCCAATCAATGGCCGCTTGGCTAGCATCCCCATCAATGGCAGCAACCTTTATGGTGCCGTCGTCCTCTATATCGATTTTAGCACCCGTAACCTCACAAATTTCTCGGATAACCTTGCCACCGGTCCCTATTACTTCCCTGATTTTATCTTTTGGAATGCTTAAGGTTGTAATCCGCGGCGCATTAGTACTAACTGACTCACGGGCGGTATCTATGGCCTTAGCCATTTCGTCGAGGATGTGCATGCGGCCATTCCGCGCCTGATCAAGCGCAGTTTTCATGATTTCTTCTGTAATGCCAGTGATCTTGATATCCATCTGAAGTGAAGTAACACCTGTCGACGTACCCGCTACTTTAAAATCCATATCACCAAGATGATCTTCATCACCCAGGATGTCTGATAGGACAGCATAGCCGCTTTCCTCCTTGATCAGGCCCATAGCTATACCTGCAACAGGCCTCTCAATTGGCACGCCGGCATCCATGAGTGCCAAAGAGGTGCCGCAAACTGTGGCCATGGAAGAAGACCCATTAGATTCCGTGATCTCCGATACCACTCGTATAGTGTAAGGGAATGCATCCTTATCAGGCATCACCGCATGGATCGCTCGCCAAGCAAGTTTGCCGTGCCCGATCTCGCGGCGGCCGGGCGAACGCAAGAAACTTGCCTCACCCACCGAGTACGGCGGAAAGTTATAATGCAGCATGAAATGTTCGCGATATTCTCCCTCGAGCGCATCGATGATTTGCTCATCCTGCCCAGTGCCTAGAGTAGCAACAGCAAGGGCCTGTGTTTCTCCGCGTGTAAATAACGCGCTACCATGCGAACGTGGCAAGACCCCAACCTCGGCCATGATGGGACGAACAGACTTAGTGTCGCGCCCATCAATCCGTAGCCCTGTCTCCAGTATATTGCCGCGCACAATTTCTTTTTCTAGATCCTTCAAAAGGCCACCGACAAGACTTTCGTCACCTTCTTCAACGTCAATTGATTCGATTGCAGCTTCTTTCGCAGTAGAAACCTTTTCCACACGTACTTGTTTAACAGTTTCTCGATAAGCTTCTCGTAAACTGTCTTCCGCTGTGTCCTTCAACTGGGTCCAGATTTCTTTTTTTGCAGGCACCGGTTCGGGAATTTCCCACGGGTCTTTAGCACATTCTTGTGCAAGTTCTATGATTGCCTGAATCACTGGTTGAAACTCTTTTTGAGCGAACATGACCGCGCCCAGCATCGTTTCCTCACTGAGCTGATCAGCCTCTGATTCCACCATTAAAACAGCGTCATTGGTGCCGGCAACCACCATATCGAGCTTGGAATTATCTAATTGATCGGGTGTCGGGTTTAGAACGAATTGATCGTTAATACACCCGACCCGGGCCCCGCCGATGGGGCCAAGAAAAGGAATTCCAGAAATGGTCAGGGCCGCGGAGGTCCCAATCAATGAGACGATATCTGGATCGTTTTCTAAATCATGACACAAAACCGTGCAAATAACTTGTGTTTCATTTTGAAACCCCTTGGCAAAGAGTGGCCGAATTGGCCGATCAATAAGTCTGGAAGTTAGTGTCTCTTTTTCAGAAGGCCGTCCTTCTCGCTTGAAAAATCCACCGGGTATTTTACCTGCTGCGAAAGTTTTTTCCTGATAATTCACAGTCAAAGGAAAAAAATCGATGCCGGGTTTGGGGGTTTTTTGTGCTACCGCCGTACACAGCACCATAGTGTCGCCATAGGTCACCATAACCGCACCGTCAGCTTGTCGTGCAAATTTTCCCGTTTCCAAAATAAGCCGGCGGCCGCTCCAAGTGATTTCCTTACGATGTTCGGTAAACATGCCTACATATCCTTTCTTCCTAGCTGACCGCACCCTATGCGCGTCAACCGTAGAGCGGCGACCCTATTGTCCCGCTTTAAAGCGCCGGGCGGAGGCAAATTCCAAACCGACACCAGCGACCAAAACAGCCCCTGCCACTTGGTCGCAAACAAACCTCCGCTACCTGGCGGTTTCTGCGATCAACCGTAGCCACATGCCACGGGTTGATGAGAGATTGAGGCGCCTTGGTTAGCGCCGCAGCCCCAAGGTCTTGATCAAATCTTCATAGCGCGATTGATCTTTGCGCTGCAGATAGTCAAGCAAGCCACGCCGTTGGCCCACCATAATTAGAAGGCCGCGACGTGAATGATAATCTTTGTTATGCTCTTTTAGATGCTCGGTGAGATTACTAATTCTCTCGGTCAATATAGAAACCTGAACCTCGGGTGATCCAGTATCGCCTTCCGACCGGCCGAACTCTTTTATGAGCTCTGCTTTACGCTCTTGCGTGATCGACATCGAACACTCCTCAA
>CAYZMI010000036.1:8602-15593 GCA_964479475.1 uncultured Rhodospirillaceae bacterium
TCACTGGTTTTATATATGCGCCCTTCACAATCATCAGTATCGCGTGCCTCACCCCAAACGACTGAGAAACGATAGCGTTTTGTACTGTCCATGACGTAAGATACTGTCTTTGTAGCTTCGCCTAAGGCAATGGGTAACACTCCAGTTGCGATAGGATCGAGCGTTCCTCCGTGCCCCGCCTTTTCGGCTCGGAGGAGCTGTTTAACGACCGCAACTATATGCGCTGAGGTTTTGCCACCAGGTTTATCTATTACAATCCAACCGTGAATCGGTTTGCCTTTGGATTTACGCGCCATCGCTCCGATTGCCACAGTTGGGACTAAACTTTTTTGTCTCTGGTGGTTCCGGCTGTAGATCGTGAGCCACCCGGGAAGAACGCAAAATACTGTCTATCTTAGTTCCTTCATCAAACGCTTTGTCGGCCATAAAGCAAAGGGCAGGGAAATATTTCATCTTTACGGATTGAGCTATCTGACGCCTTAGAAACGGCGCGGCCCGACCTAATGCCTCGACTACCCCATCAACATTCTGCCCTCCGAGTGGCATCACAAAGAACGTTGCCTTACGCAAATCAGGACTAACACGCACTTCTGTAACAGTAATGGAAACTCCTACCAAATCAGGGTCACGGAGTTCTCCACGTTCGAGAATAGCTACCATTGAGTGACGCAACATTTCTCCGACTCGTAGTTGCCGTTGCGTCCGTTGTTGTCCGCCTCTAGTCGAATATGGTTTGTGTCTAGCCATATCTGGTATACTGAGCGCAGTTACACACAAAACTAGCTGAACACACTAACTCAATTGTTCCATTTATCTCTAAGTTTATAGCGTGCGTGTGATCTGCTCTACGTCAAAACATTCGATGACGTCATCAATCTTAATATCTTGATAATTCTCAAAAGACATACCGCATTCCATACCGTCGCGCACTTCCCCAACATCATCTTTAAAGCGTCTCAATGTAGAGAGCTTGCCTTCGTGGATAACGATGTCATCGCGTAATAGACGAACCGAAGATCCTTTTTTCACCTGCCCCTCGGTAACACGGCAGCCGGCAACCCTACCCAACTTACTAATACTGAAGACTTCTAGTACCTGAGCATTTCCAAGGAACGTCTCACGTTGTTCAGGAGCCAAAAGCCCACTGAGCATTGCCTTCACATCGTCGGTAAGATTGTAGATTATTGAGTAATAGCGAACGTCAATATTTTCGCGCTGGGCCAATTCTCGCGCTTGCGTATTAGCGCGAACATTGAAGCCAACTATGAAGGCTTTAGATGCTTGAGCCAATCCTACATCGGATTCGTTGATACTACCGACCCCTGAATGAAGAATCCTGACTTTGACCTCATCGGTGCCCATTTTTTCAAGGCTGGAGATAATAGCCTCGGTAGAGCCATGAGTATCGGCCTTGATCAGCAACGGGAGTTCTTGGGCTTCACCAGACTCAATCTGAGAAAACAGTTGCTCCAGGGAACCTCGCGGTTGTGCGGCCGATTTCTGAGTTCTGGACCGCCGCTCACGGAAATCGGCCACTTCACGTGCTCTCGATTCGCTCTCTACAACTGCGAACTCATCGCCCGCCGACGGCGCGCCGCTCAATCCCATCACTTCAACAGGAACAGACGGTCCGGCCTGTTCAACTCGGTTACCCGAATCATCGGACATTGCACGGACCCGGCCCCATTCGCTTCCCGCAACCACAATATCCCCCAAATTCAAGGTTCCGCGTTGCACCAACATCGTTGCCACTGCGCCCCGACCACTTTCGAGATTAGCTTCCACCACAACACCCTCGGCCGCTCTATTTGGATTAGCCCGCAGTTCCAAAATTTCAGCTTGTAACCCTATTACTTCTTCCAACTTATCAAGATTGGTCTTTTCGGTTGCAGACACCTCAACGGACAATACTTCGCCACCGACATCTTCTAAAACGATTTCATGTTGAAGAAGCTCATTTCGTACACGTGTTGGATCTGCATCATCCCGGTCGATTTTATTAATTGCTACGATTATGGGTACTTCTGCAGCTTTTGCATGGTCAATTGCCTCAACAGTTTGCGGCATAATGCCGTCATCGGCCGCGACGACTAGAATGACTATATCAGTAACGTTGGCACCGCGGGCGCGCATCTCGGTAAATGCGGCATGTCCCGGTGTGTCAATAAACGTAATCTTGTTACCAGAATTTGCTTCCACCTGATAAGCACCAATGTGTTGGGTTATGCCGCCCGCCTCACCGCCAGCGACATTAGTTGCACGTAGTGAATCAAGCAGTGAGGTCTTACCGTGATCAACGTGCCCCATAACAGTCACTACCGGTGGCCGTTGCTTTAAGGTGTCCTCAGAATCTTCTTCTCCCTTGAGACCAATTTCAACATCGGACTCGCTAACTCGCCGGATTTTATGGCCAAATTCCGAAACAACCAATTCCGCAGTATCAGCGTCAATGGATTGCTGCAGCGTAACCATGACCCCGAGCTTCATCAGCGCGCGGATGACATCAACGCCACGTTCGGTCATGCGGTTAGCAAGTTCCTGAACGGTGATCGTTTCTGGGACCACGACATCCCGAATTATTTTTACCGTTTCAACTGGGGCCTGGTTGCTTCTTCTTTCCCGTTCACGGGCGCGTCGGACCGACGCTAAACTTCGCGTTCGCTCTTCCTGATTTAGGGCTTGAGCAATGGTTAATTTACCACTTCGCCGGCGCGGTTCCCCGCGGCGCGGACTGGGACGGCGAAGCTCTGAACGACCAGACTTGCGCGTCCGCCCTTCATCATCTTCAGTTTCTCTATCGGATCGAGCGGCACGATCATTAGCAGACGTCTCCTCAACAGGCGCCGGCTCATCAACAGTCTCGCGGGCAGCGACCCGTTCCTCTAAGCGCTCGGCTTGTTCTGCGGCGCGGCGGGTAGCCTCCGCTTCCTCTCGATGACGCTGCTCCTCCTCTTCTCGTCGGCGCTCATCTTCTCGACGGCGTTCCTCCTCTTGTCGAGATTTTTCTTCCTCTCGAATTGCGGCGCGACGGGCCTCTGCTCCCTCTACCGCTTGCTCCAATATTTGTGCGCTGGATTGATCTGCTGCACGTGCGTCTTGTAAAGCTCGCGCTCGAGCAGCTGCTTCCTCTTCCGTCAAGGTTCGCAGAACCGCGGGGCGACGCGACGCATCTGTATCAACAATCTTATCGGGAGCGGCCGGTGTATCAGTTTTACTCTCCGCCGGTTCAACAGTTGCTGTTTTAAGCGATTTGACTTCCTGCATTCCCCCGCCGGCACCCTGGGTAAACGTACGTTTACGGCGGACTTCGACGGTCACCGCCTTGCTACGACCGTGTGAGAAGCTTTGACGAACTTGGCCAGCATCAACCGTTTTCTTTAGCTCAAGACGCCCTGGGCGCACTTTGAGGAGATTTTTCCCGTCACCGGTTTCTTCTTCGTTTTGTTCTGTTTGATCTGTCATAGTCTCACAATTCTAACGTCGTGTTACTGTTCCGGAAGCCCTGGAGCCGTCTCACTTCCCGCGTCAAGAGTGAGGCAAGACCCCCATTCAAAACGGCAACGATAACTGTTCTGTCACGACCGAACACATTGCCTAGCTCTGCACCGGAAAACAAATCAATAGTCGCTAAATTCCTCCGAAGCGAGCTTAATTTTCGACGAATATCCCGACCAGCATCTCGAGCGATCAGGTTAGTGAACGATTGATTGCTCTCAAGTAATACCCTTACCTTCTCGAAACCAGCTAAGGCTACACCAGATCGTCGGGTCAAACCTAAAATATCCAAGCACCTTCGGGTCAACAATAATTCCACTCGGTTATCTAACCCTTCTTCAACACTCACTTGAATTTTAGCCGTTTTGGAAAAATAGGAATTTTCACATGCAGTTTGTACCGTAGTACGATCAGCGTGCAACCACAGACCTCTACCTGGTAGACGTCCTTCTATATCTGGAACTACTGATCGGTCTGGACCAATTACGAAGCGAACGAGCCGCTCTACAGGTAAGTTTTCTCTGCAAACCAAGCACTGCCGAAGATTTGCTTGTTTTTCACGAAGCGAGCGTCGCGGGATTTTCTCTGTAGAGGAATCATTAGACAGCAATTCGGCCATTTCCATCGGACCAGCACCCCGCTAGGCCTCTACGATAGGCTCTTGGGCTACCGCGTCTTCATCGCTTGCCTCAACAGCCTCGGCACTGTCTTTAATTGGATCATCATCGAACCAATGTGCGCGTGCCGCCATAATGATGGTATTAGCCTCCTCTTCAGAGAGGCCAAAATTACGCAACAACCCATCTTCGCGGTCCGTTAACTCATCCGCGGCAAGATCCCCCAAATTATCAAGGGTTTTAATTCCAGCTTCCCCAAGAACAACCTGCATAGCGCTCGTCAACCCAGCAAGTTGGGTCAGCTCGTCAGCCATACCGAGTTCGGACAATCGTTTATTGTTTTCCGCTTCTAATTCTGAAAGATATAGATGGGCGCGGTTCCGTAATTCAGTTGCGAGCCCTTCGTCAAAACCCTCTATGCCTACAAGATCTTCTATTGGCACAAATGCAACTTCTTCGACTGAAGAAAACCCTTCGGCAACCAGGAGATGTGCAAGAACGTCATCGACCTCAAGTGCGTCCATAAACATTTGCGAACGAGAACGAAATTCTTCTTGGCGCCGTTCAGATTCCTCATCTTCCGTCATTATAACGATATCCCAGCCGGTTAGTTGGGAAGCCAGCCTCACATTTTGACCACGCCGGCCAATTGCCAGGCTGAGTTGTTCATCGGGGACTACGACATCGATGCGGTTAGCCTCTTCATCCAGCACAACTTTGGCTACTTCAGCAGGCGCGAGCCCATTAACAATAAATGTAGCGGGATCGAGGGACCATTGAATAATATCGATTTTTTCACCCTGCAATTCGCCGACGACCGCTTGAACTCGGCTTCCACGCATACCGACACAAGCGCCAACAGGATCGATGCTGGAATCATTAGAAATTACAGCAATCTTAGCGCGGCTACCTGGATCTCGTGCCACGGACCTAATTTCTATAATGCCGTCGTAAATTTCGGGCACCTCCTGGGCAAATAGTTTGGCCATAAATTGCGGGTGGGTCCGAGAAAGAAATATTTGCGGCCCCCGCAGTTCTTGTCGCACATCATAGATATATGCGCGCACTCGATCGCCGGGACGAAACATTTCTCGCGGGATAATTTCATCCCGCCGCAAAACGGCTTCCGCCCTCCCCAGATCAACAGTGACATTACCAAATTCAACGCGTTTGACGATGCCATTTACGATCTCAGCAACACGATCCTTGTATTCATTGTATTGCCGACTACGTTCAGCCTCTCGTACTTTTTGAACGATGACTTGTTTGGCTGTTTGGGCTGCAATCCGACCGAAATTTACTGGTGGCAATGCCTCGGTTAGATAATCTCCCACTTCGGCATCGGGATTAAGTCTTTTAGCCTCAGATACTGGAATTTGAGTTGCTTCATTCTCCACGGGATCAGCAACCTCCAAGTATCGTGCAAGAAGAATTTCGCCGCTCTGTCGATCGATTTCAGCGCGTACATCATTTTCGTGGCCATATCGTGAACGCGCTGCTTTCTGGATTGCTTGCTCCATCGCATCCAAAACTTCTTCCGCCTCAATGCCCTTGTCACGGGCAACCGCATCCGCCACCTGCAGGAGTTCTCCTCGATCGTACCCGGTACCAACAATCGCTTCGCTATCCATATTCGTCCTCTAAAGGTCAGATTGAGGGGCTGCCCGCGTTTCGCGCTGCACTGCCTCAACCAAGTCATCAGTCATCAATAGAGATGCATTCTCGATTTCTTGAAAAGGAATTTCAGTCTTTGTTCCCTGACAATCTATGCTGATCACTCCCCCAATTACGCTATCTATTCTTCCCCGAAATAAGCGCTGCCCATCAATTTGGCTTGCTGTCTCGATTTCGGCTTTAAATCCTGAATACCGCTTAAAATCTCTAATCAAAATAAGTGGCCGGTCGATACCAGGCGAGCTTACTTCAAGGACATAGGAACCCATCACAGGGTCTTCCACCTCTAGTAGCGATGAAATCAAGCGACTGGTATCAGCACAATCGTCCACAGTTATTGGTTGCCTATCTTGCCGTTCGATCATTATTTGCAGCGTCTTACCGCGATCGCCTACAAATTGCACGCGAACCAATTCATATCCCAACGCCGCGATTGCAGGCTCAACAAGCGCTATTATTGCCGTGGTTTGTTCGCTAGTTTCCAAATTTGGTTGCAGCCTGAATTTGACAAGGGGTTATTTACGCCAACTAATAAAAAAAGTGGGCCATAGGCCCACTCCCGAAAGGTTGACCGTAAATCTACAGTCAAACAGGAATGTATTTGCGGCATTTATATAGCAACTTAACCTACCGCTGCAAGCTCAAACGACGCATTGCCGACCGTTATCCCGTCGCAAATAAATAAAATATGTACTGCGGCGACCCGCCTTTTTTGCTTTTTTCTCGTACCGAGTTTGAGGCCAGTCTATAGGACGGACACGCCAATCGTCAGGCCGTCCAGCACACCAATAAAATGCGCTAGATGCATGCATATGCGTAAGTATCCAGGTCTTGTAAGCCGAATCATCGGTCGCAATCCGTAACTCTGTGTCCTGCTTCATAATTCGCGCAAAATTTGTTATAACAGTGGGCTCTATAATACGTCTTTTATGATGGCGCGTTTTTGACCAGGGGTCCGGAAATAAAACGAATACGCGAGATAAACAGGCTGTCGCCAAACGGTCGATCAGCAACCTCGAATCATCTTTAAATATTCGTATATTGTTGAGTTGCTGACGATCTATATCGACTAACAACCGAGCAACACCGTTCAAATAGGGTTCACAACCAATTATTCCAACATCTGGATTATTCAACGCCTGCCAGACGATATGCTCCCCGCCACCAAATCCGATTTCAAGCCAATATTCTTTATATTTTTCAGC
>CAYZMI010000036.1:15693-20638 GCA_964479475.1 uncultured Rhodospirillaceae bacterium
ACAATGTTTTTTGCCACGTAACGCGCAGCGTAGGCTGCAGATCTATCAACTTTCGACGGATCTTTTCCAGAAAATGCTCCGCCACCATGAGGCGCAGCGCCGCCATATGTGTCTACTATGATTTTACGGCCCGTAAGACCGCAATCACCATCCGGACCCCCAACTACAAATCTACCAGTGGGGTTCACGTAAAATTCTTCTTCTTCACACATCCACCCATCCGGCAGAACATTTGCAACATGTGGCCGGACTATTTCGCGGACCTGTTCCTGTGACAAATCTTCAGAGTGCTGGGTGGATACAACTACCGAGGTCGCTTTGATGGGTATGTTGTTCTCATAAAGCAAGGTTACTTGGCTTTTCGAATCTGGCCCTAAACCGGGTTCATCTCCCGAATGTCTAGCATCAGCAAGTGAGCGCAGAATTGCATGGGAATAATGTATAGGGGCGGGCATCAAGGGCTCAGTCTCAGTACAAGCGAACCCGAACATAATGCCCTGATCGCCCGCACCCTCGTCTTTGTTGCCAGCGGAATCGACTCCTTGCGCAATGTCGGCCGATTGTTGGTGTAAATGAATTTCAATTGCTGAATTTTTCCAATGAAACCCATCCTGTTCATATCCTATATCGTTGATACATTGGCGAGTGGTGTCTTCAAGGTGCTTAACTGTAACGGTATCGGGCCCCCTGACTTCGCCGGCCAACACAACTCGATTGGTTGTGCACAGTGTTTCGCAAGCCACCCGAGAATAGGGATCAGCTGTGATATAAGCATCGAGAACGGCATCTGAGATGCGGTCGCTGACTTTGTCGGGATGTCCCTCGGAAACGGATTCGCTCGTGAATAGATAGCTGCCCTTAGGCAATGGTCCAACCTCCACAAATTGTAATTTGTCTCATAGACAAGAAAAATAATATCAAGTGTTACGATGAAATATCACAAAGAAAAACAGAAAAACTGAGATAATTAGGATTGGGGCGTTCCCCATGCGGGCAAAAGGGGTTTTATAGGGCAAAGCTTTTGGTAGCGATACATCAATCACACCTTGTTGATTCAAGCCAAGACGGCTTACTACGCGTCCAAAAGCGTCGACAACCCCAGAAATTCCTGTATTGGCGGCGCGAACAAGCGGCATCCCCTGTTCAACCGCCCGTAACCGCGCCATTGCAAAATGCTGATACGGTCCAGTGCTCGTTCCAAACCAAGCATCATTTGTAACGTTCAAAAGCCATTGGGGTGCGTAATCCGGGGCTATTATTTGATCCGGAAAAATCACTTCATAACAAATTAATGGACTAAACGGAGGCAAATTGGGCAGGGATAAAGTTTGCGGGCCACTCCCAGATGAAAAATCTGTTCGACCCGTTGTCAGTTTCGCTAAATTATTCCACTGTCGAAATGGAATGTACTCCCCAAACGGAACAAGATGAAACTTATCATAGGTGGCGATGATTTTTGCAGCACGGTCGATTACATGAAAACTGTTCCAGACTCGATAGGGTCGCGCACCCTGCGGGGTCGTACGAATTGCACCGGTCATCAAATAACCACCCTTTTTGACCACTGTCGCAATCAACCGGCGCCTATTATGATCTGTCGAGATCACAAATGGCACCGCAGTCTCCGGCCAAATTATGTGGCTGATTGGCTGCAACGACTCTGCGGTAGATAAACGGAGAAATGTTGCAAGGTGTTGCTCTCGCAACGCAGGAGCCCATTTTATGGCCTGTGGAATATTAGGTTGAACAATTCGCAGAACGACATTGGGCAGCGAATTTATATCCGCAAATGTCAAACGCACCACACCACCTGTCCATAGAAGCAACCCTATAAGGGTGGCCACTATTGGCAGTTGCCAGCGTGTCGTCGATACCGCACATCCTAAAATCGCCGGGGACGCAGCGACAAAAACACTCACGAAACTTAATGCATACATCCCCCCGATAGCGCCGAATTGCATCGTTGCGTCGGAGGCGGACCAAATACTACCAATTGCATTCCAGGGAAAGCCCGTAAATAACCAACCGCGCAACCATTCTGCCAAAGTCCACACCGAGGCAAGCGCAATAATTCTGCCATTACCCATAGGCGCGATTCGTACCAAGAGACCAATTATACCAATATAAATCGCTAGAATTGCAGGTATGCAGAGAACGGCGAATGGTAGAAGCCAAGCGAACTCCGCCGTATTGACTAAAAGAGAATTACCGATCCAGTAAAAGCCAGCGATGAAATGGCCGAAGCCAAACCACCAACCATCGGCGAAAGCTTGACGGTAGGATCGCGAGGAATCGATCAGCCAAACCATTACCGGAAAAGCGATCAAAAGTGCCGGCAAAACATAAGTGGGAGGCAAAGCGGTAGCGGCTAAACTGCCGGCTAAAAAGGCAACGCCACGCCGCCGCCAGCCCACAAGTCCCGCTATCCGCCCAGCGCTCTTCAAATATACGCTGGAGACGGCGGAACCAATAGCTATCATTGATTTTCTTCTTCTCGGTATTGTTGACAGCTGACGCGCATTCTTCGGACGCGCCGCGGGTCTGCATCTAAAATTTGGAACTCTATTCCGGATACATGGCGTATGACTTCCCCCCGTACCGGCACACGACCAGCCAAGAAAAATATCAAACCGCCTAGTGTATCTATATCTTCGTCACGTTCTTCCTCCGTAAGGACCAAACCGACTTTTTCCTCAAAGTCCTTGAGTGGGATCCGCGCATCAGCGTCGAAAGAATCGTCAGTTTGTTCCGAAATTAAGGGGGCGTCCTCTTCGTCATGCTCGTCCTCGATTTCACCAACGATTTCCTCCACTAAATCCTCAATACTAACTAGGCCATCAATACCCCCAAATTCATCCACAACCAGAGCCATATGCACACGTGTGACACGCATCTGAAGAAGGAGTTCTAGGATTGGCATTGACGGAGCCACAAATAGAACCCGCCTTACAATTTCTTTTAGCTGAAGCGGCTGGTCGAGATTTGAGCACGCAAGAACATCTTTAATGTGAACCATGCCCTCAATCTCATCAAGTGTGCCACGGTAAACAGGTATTCGGGAATGCGCTTCCTCACTCATCAGTTGGACGAGATCGGACAATGCAACATCTATATTAACCGCCACAATGTCTGCTCGCGGAACCATGACATCATCGACAGTCAGCTCATGTAAATACAGAATATTCCTAAGCAACCTAAGTTCGTCGCGGGCGGCAGGCTGTTCGACGGCCTCCGACTGCTCGTCGATTAACTCTTCGATCGTATTTCTGAGATCGGCACTTTTAAATTGTCTGAACAATTTACGTAACCACCCGCGCCATGGCGATTTTGTAGACAACACTTCTTCACGAACAGCGGGTGCACGCGCTTGCGACTCATGCAACACATCCTTCATGATGGAAGAACATCAAAAATAGTCATTGTCCTCAACGTAAGGATTGTCGATACCAAGCTGCGACAAGGTCTGGATTTCGAGCCTTTCCATCCGGTGGGCATCCGTATCTTCTATATGGTTAAAGCCTAGCAAATGAAGAGTTCCATGAATTATAAGGTGTGAAAGATGGTGAACAAGTGGGATTTGTTTGCCGTTCGCCTCACCCTGCAAAGTCTCATAGGATACGACGATGTCCCCGAGAAGTAGATCGCCCGGCCCATAACTGGCAGAACCGTCGTTCTCACATGGGAAAGCAAGCACATTTGTGGGGGCATCGACGGAACGCCACTTCCGATTGAGCTCGGTGATAAATTCATCATCTGCGAGGACAACACCAACCTCACAATTCGGCCCAGCCCAATTAACCGCGGCAAACGTTTGTTGGATCACTTGACAGCACACATCTGAAATATCGGGAAAATCTTCCAGCCATAGCCGATGTCGTATATCAATTAAAAATTTACCCGTGGTATTATTTGCTATCAGTGCGACAGTCGGTTTCATTCATTAGTCCGAGCGCTTTGGGAGGGATTGCTTGCGCCGTTCGTCTTTGTCATATGCTTGTACTACTCGCGTAACAAGTGGGTGGCGCACTACATCTACATCAGAAAATTGTACCACATGAACACCATCGATATGTTTGAGAGTATTAGCCGCGTGTGAAAGTCCAGGCATAGATCCTGTGGGCAAGTCTACTTGACTAGGATCTCCAGTTATCGCCATAAGTGAGCCCTCCCCCAACCGCGTAAGAAACATCTTCATTTGAACGCGTGTCGCGTTTTGTGCTTCGTCCAAAATGACAAAAGCATGCGAGAGGGTCCGACCGCGCATAAAGGCCAGCGGTGCAACTTCAATTTCTCCGGAATTCAACCGATTTAACGCCTGGTCTGCAGGCAACATGTCATAAAGCGCGTCGTAGAGAGGAGCAAGATAAGGATCGATTTTATCTCGTAGATCCCCAGGCAAAAATCCTAGCCGTTCACCAGCCTCTACGGCCGGCCGCGACAAAATTATTCGGTCGACACGCCCGGAAATAAGCATGTTCACCGCCATCGCGACGGCTAGATAGGTCTTGCCAGTGCCGGCCGGCCCTAAGCCAAACACCATTTGGCCATTAGCAAGCGCACGAAGATAGTCTGTTTGCCCAGCCGAACGTGCAGTGATGTGGCGCTTAGGGGTCTTTATCTCAAGGGCGCTAGAATTTTCGTCCATCAAACTTTGAGTTGCATTTACACTGGCCATACGGATAGCGGCATCAACTTCGGAGGCATCCACGGGAAGGCCACGTTCCAAGCGTTTATAAAGCGAATTTAAAGCAATTTCAGCAAACTGAACGGCCTGTGGAGAACCTGAGACCACAATTTTGTTTCCACGTGAAGAAAGCTGTACACCAAGGCTTTGTTCTATTCTAGAAAGGTTGCGGTCAAATTCCCCAAATAGAAGTGGTAGTAATTGATGGTCAGCAAAATTTATCACATGCAGCTCTATAAATTCTTGCTAAATTTCAGAAAC
>CAYZMI010000036.1:20738-24396 GCA_964479475.1 uncultured Rhodospirillaceae bacterium
GCTTCGGTTTCACCCGGATGACCAACGATAAAGTCGGACGACAGCGCAATATTCGGTTGAGCGCGGCGTAAACTGTCAATAATGGCCAAATAATCTTTGACCTTGTGACCCCGATTCATTCGACCAAGAACCTGGTTTGATCCGGATTGGACGGGGAGATGCAAATAAGGCATCAACTTAGGAACCTCCGCATGTGCCCGGATTAAAGTGGCACTCATATCTTTAGGATGCGAAGTCATATATCGGATTCGGTCTAATCCTTCTATGTCGGCAAGTTGATATATAAGGCTAGCAAGATCTTGGTCTGAGCCGTGATAGGCATTAACGTTTTGCCCCAAAAGAGTAATTTCCCGTGCACCGCCATCGATGAGAAAGCGGGCTTCATCCAACACTTGCTCGCTGGGCCTAGAATATTCGGCCCCACGCGTATAAGGGACCACGCAAAATGCGCAAAATTTATCGCATCCTTCCTGTACCGTGAGGAAGGCACTCGGTCCTTGACTTGATCCGTTACCTAATTGATCGAATTTGGACTCGGCCGGAAAATCAGTTTCTATAAGGCGCGTCTCAGAACTAGGGTTGCTTTCGTTTGCTGTTTCAAGCGCCCGCAAAACGAGAGCAGGCAACTTATGATATGATTGGGGTCCGACGACAAAGTCAACATTAGGTGCGCGTCGCAGAATTTCTTCGCCTTCAGCCTGTGCTACGCATCCCGCAACACCAACTAATGGACCATTCCTAGTTGAACCATCTTGGATCCGATATTTTGATCGGAGTCTCCCGAGCTCTGAATAGACCTTTTCAGCTGCCTTTTCCCGGATATGACAGGTATTCAAGATGATGAGATCAGCCGCATCTTGATCGTTTGTAACGACAAATCCGGCAGGCACCAGAACGTCCGCCATGCGGGCAGAATCGTAGACATTCATTTGGCAGCCGTAGCTTTTGATAAATAATTTATTATTTTCCAAGGACGGAACCTAAAACCTCTGTAGCAACCGACTGTGATACAATCAACAGCCCCGCCAACACGCCTTGCAGAACGACAAAGAAAGTATCATTGCTCCAGCAATAGTCAAGAATTGGTGGGTGAATTGTTTTGAACCGATCCGGGCAAAGCGCGGCCACTGATGGCGCTATCAACTGCCGAAACGACTACACGATGACAAAACTCGGCCAACAACTTCCGTGTTGCAAACCTGTTGCCTGTCACCGGCTCGTGAAAATTAACTTCGACGGTTACTTTTCCTAATCCGAGCATTTTAAACATGTGTGGAACAAGACTCATGTCGCCATACCAGGCGTATTGGGGCCGAAGAGCCCGGTTTAACGGAATACCGTCGAGCTGGGTATAAGCAAGCGATACGGGCTGGATAGTCAAGGATGGTCTGCCGGGAGCTCTCTTCGCAACCGAAAATAGGGCACTTTTAAATGGCAGCACGTGCACACCATCTGCGCTGGTCCCCTCCGGGAACAAAATGAGCCGCTCCCCTGCATCGAGCCGTTTAGAAATCTCATCCCGCTGGTCAGCCACGTGGCGCCGCAGCCTCCTGACGAATAGCGTTCGTTGCAAACGTGCAAGAATTCCTAGAATTGGCCAACCAGCGATTTCCGCCTTTGCAACAAACGTTGCCTCCAAGACGGAGCTCAACACAATAAAATCCAGATAAGAAACGTGGTTGGCTACAAACAATACAGGGCGCTCAGTGGAAATCCATCCAGATACTCGAACGTCTATACCGAATATGCGGCACCACTGCCGATGAAAATATCTCGGCAACCAGCTAGCTGAGCGAAGGTTAAGCGCCAAAACGGCAGTTTGGATTGGCAGCAACAGTAGAGTAAAGGGCAGCGCTATCAGAATTCTACCGATTGCCTTCCAAGGTGAGGATATGCATTCAGTCTGTAACTGTCTGTTGGGCTGATCTTTCATAGTGTTTGAAATATTTTGCTGTCACTAAGTCTGTTTTCACCATAACGCATACATCCGTCGTATTGAAATGACTATCGATCACAGCACCATCACCAACAAATCCACCCAACCGTAAATAGCCCTTGATTAGAGGGGGAAGCCCCATAAGTGCTTTACGAATGTCAATTTCTTCTTTCTTTAGGTAGTTCATGCGGACATATCGATCACCTAAGGCCATGGGCCGAAATTCTGTGGGGGCAGAATGGAAATGATGCAAATAGGATAGAGGTAATATCAGCTTGGACGGATCTGGGCCGGGCAAACTGGCACATCCGAACATCATTTTTATATCATACTGAAAAACATAGGCGGCAATAGCGTGCCACAACAATTGCATGGTTGGGCGAGTACGGTAGTCTTGATCAACACAGGATCTGCCGAGTTCTAATATTTCGCCATCAATACAAAGCAAAGGAGCAATATCGAATTCAGCAGCAGAATAAAATCCAATGTGCTGATCAGCCACGCTTCGACGTAACAAACGATAAGTACCGACGACACCACTAATATTTTCTTTTCCATCCTCATTAATGACCAACAAGTGGTCGCAAATTTGATCGAATGCGTCAAAATCCCGTTTTCGAGCTACATTCTCTTCAGACGGGACGGCCTTCATCTCTTCATAGAACACTCGGTAACGAAGCTTTTGCGCAGCATCTATATCATTTTCATCATTTGCTATACGGGCAGTTAGCTTCCCAGCTCGGATTGGCTCAAAGCACCTGACTTCTTTCGAATTCTTCACTTTTAGGCTCACCATGTATAACAACAATTAGATTAAGAAAGGTCAGGCGATAGCCGTCACGTTCAAAACATTATTAACCCTCTTCGTTCTATCACTTGGACCGCCAAATTTTAAAACCCAGAATGTATCTATAGTCGATGTCAATTAAATGAAGACCATGATTTGTGCTATTTACAACATCAAATGTTTTGTAGCCGTCACAGAAATCCTAATAATCAATGAGATTCCTTATTCTCGACTTTATAATCTAAACTCAGTATGTGTTTTCACCAATTGTTCGAAGGCTATTAACGGCACTTATATCATATTGGCCCCGTATTCGCTGCGCATCTTTGAGATTGAAACCAACGTTCTTACTGCACATACCATCTTGTAATTTAAATCCAAGGATTTAGTTTTGTGCGCAATGTGTACTTTAGAAGCTCCGCTGCAATGAAGGAAAAGATTGACCATTCATTGGATATTACGTCCGATGTCTGCCCCATGACATTCGTTCGAACCAGGTTGTTGATCGAAAAAATGGCAGTCGGCGATATCGCAGCTATTCGATTAACTGGGGAAGAGCCGATTTCGAATGTACCCCCCTCGGTCACTGAACTTGGTCATACGGTACTGGACATCAGGCGAGAAGACACTTCCAAACCAGAAACATTCTGTTTGCTAATCAAAAAGAATTAGTCCGCTCCAATCATTACCGGCAGCGCACATCTCATCGTAAGAGCATTAGTTTGAGAGCCATCAGCATTCGTATAGTAATCAAGCCGCTGACCAACGCGCGTTAATCCATAGTTTCGATAAAGTTGCAAAGCTGATTTGTTATCTTCGGCCACTTCCAAAAAGAACCACCTGGCTTTTTCGGACTTCGCTCTAAATATAGAGGTAGAAAGTAGTTTTGCACCTATCCCCTGAGATCGGTAGGATGGCTCAACTCCCAACGACAA
>CAYZMI010000037.1:0-3313 GCA_964479475.1 uncultured Rhodospirillaceae bacterium
TTCAGGGTTATTCAGTCCCTATATTTAGATGGTTAATTTACTGCGTGGAACAACGCGATATTTGCTTTAGGTACGGAGCCCGTCGACCACTTTTTGATCTGTTGCGTCCTTAAAACGCTGGCGGTAGTCAAGCATCGCTTGAATACAATCGGGATCAAAATCAGTCTTCGGCATTGGATCCGGTTTCCAGTAGCCATATGGATCTTCCCCCCGCAGGAGCATGGCAGTCGCGCCATCGAACCGAGTTTCGCGAACATGAGGAGCGCAATAATGTATCGAGAAACCAATTCGCGGACGATCTGCTTTGTTGGGAAGTGAGCTATGCACTACGCTTTCGTGATGAAACACAACTTGGCCGGCACGTAGTTTTGCGTAGACGGCTTCGCTTTCATCGACATCTCGAGTAGTCTGGCCCTGACCCGCCAAATTGTTGGAATCAGGAAAGAAGTCGTGTACCGCCTTCTTTTTGTGGCTACCTGGAATATACCGAACGCAGCCCGATTCCAGATCCGATTCGTTGAATGAAAACCAGGCAGTCAATGTCTCAGCAGGGTCGTAACGATAGTAAAACGTATCGGTATGCCAGGAGATAAAACGCGGATCCTTTGCTTTTTTAGTAAAAAACGATGCTCCCCAACAATAGATGTTCGGGCCGATCAAGTCCTCCACCGCATCTAAGAGACGGGTATCCCCTACCAGGTCACATAGCCAAGGAAATGGTAAATGCGCCTTGACACGAAATTTATTTTGGGGCTCTTCGCCGAGGGTGGTCTCCATATCCTCATACTTGTCATAAAGTGCTTCGGTTTGTTCCGGCGAATATAATGTGAATGGAAACAAGAACCCATTTTCCTCATAATCTCGGATTTGTTGATCGGTTAGAACCTTCGGCATGGTCGATCCTTCGTCATAGTACAAGTGTAGTATAACAAAAACGATATCTGTGATCACCACCGATATCGGCTACACAGTCCCAACGAGAAATATTCGCGTTATTCCGCAGCAGCAGCGCGATCAAGCATACCAAGAGCATTCAAATAAGTGTCGAGCACATACTCCTGCTCTTGCCGTTGGTCAGGTTCCATCTTTCTAATTCGCACCACCTGGCGCATTATTTTGGGATCAAACCCTGTCCCCTTGGCTTCAGCGTATACCTCCCGAATATCAGCCATGAGCGCTGCCTTTTCTTCTTCGAGCCTTTCTATTCGCTCGACAAATGCCCGTAAATGGTCACGAGGTATCGTTCCAGTTGTATCGGACATCATTCCGTCTCCGTTTATTAGAATTTAGGGCGTGACGTTAAATTGACCAAACCGAATCGGAAACGGACGATACAGATATTTACTCAATTTTTGACCGAATAATGTCAGAATTTTGATCATTCAGTGGTAAGGCTGGGATCGGCCATTACCTTTTTGAAGGCTTCCTGTTGTTCAAGTGTAGCTTTTTTTTGATAGGTCGATTTCCATTCGTCATAGGTCATGCCATAGACCTGCTCCCGGGCATCATCCATCGACAACTCAAGACCTTTCTTCTGGGCAGCAGAAAGATACCACTTACTCAGACAATTTCGGCAAAACCCTGCAAGCGCCATAAGATCAATGTTTTGGACGTCGGAGCGTTTTTTCAAATGACCAACCAAGGTCCGAAATGCCGCCGCTTCAAGTTCCGTCTGTGTCTCCCTGTCTAAATCAACCATTCCTTCGCACCTCTATTCTGGTGGTTAAAAACATCCCGTTGAATTTGATTATAGAAAATAATATCTACCACCCATTTCTATTCCTCTTCAGCTCCTATTGGAATGCTGTTGGGATCATCGAGCCCAAACAAAAGGATACCCTAGTCCACAGAGATACCCTTAATTGCCACTTTATCGCAAAATATTTTAATTAATTATTGAACCTTTGCCGGACTGTAGTAGCACCGTGTAATACTAAGCTCATTGAAATTGTCCATAACACAGAAGCCTGCGCGGATGACTAAATCTCCGGACAAACAACTTTATGCCATTTTTCAGGCTGCGCTGGATTCTGTAACGGCCGAAAAGAGACTAGCGTCACGTCTTCCGGAAATTCCCGAGGGACGAACTATTATTGTTGGCGCGGGAAAAGCGTCTGGTGCGATGGCGAGGGCGCTCGAACGGGTATGGCAGGGTACTTTGTCAGGTATTGTCGTCACCCCCTATGGCCAGGACCTATCTTGCAACCGCATTGAACTAATTGAGGCAGCTCATCCAATACCAGATGTGGCAGGTGAAAGGGCAGCCCGACGCATAATCAGTACAGTACAAGGTTTGGAGCAGGATGATTTAGTAATTGCACTAATTTCTGGGGGTGGATCGGCTCTATTGCCTATACCCGCGCCGGGACTGACGCTCGCGGACAAGCAAGCCGTCGCGCGCGCGCTGCTACGTTCAGGCGCAACAATAGGTGAGATGAATACCGTCCGAAAGCACCTTTCCGCAATCAAAGGTGGACAACTGGCCCAGGCAGCACACCCTGCACAAATTACAACGCTAGTTGTGTCCGATGTACCGGGTGACATTCCCTCCACGGTCGCATCAGGGCCAACTCTGCCAGACCCAACGACTGTGGATGAAGCTCGTCTGATACTCGCGGATTATCGCATAAAACAACCGACTTCAGTGACCGCACATTTGGCGAATTCAAGAGCAGAAACTCCAAAGCCCGGCGATCGTGCGTTTGACAGGGATAGTGTCTCGATAATCGCACGTGCAAAAGACGCCCTGGATGCAGCAGCTTGTGCCGCCAAATTTTCGGGCGGCACAGTTGAAATTTTGGGCGATTCTATAGAAGGTGAAGCCCGCGAAATTGCGCGCGAGCAGGCCAGACTGACAATCAATCGCTTAGCTACAACAACGGATCAACCCCATTTCATCCTGTCCGGCGGCGAAACCTCGGTAACGGTTGACAATCGAGACGGTATTGGTGGCCGAAATACGGAATACTTATTGGCCTTGGCGCTCGCCCTGGAAGGTCACCGAGAAATTTGGGCACTCGCTTGCGACACTGACGGACTTGATGGCAATAGCAACGCAGCAGGAGCAATATTACGGCCCGACAGTTTGGCGCGCGCTCGACAATTGGGCCTAGATCCTCAGCAAGCACTGGAAGACCATGACAGTGCCACGTTGTTTGCAGCGATCGGCGATTTAGTCGTAACTGGACCAACGGGAACTAATGTAAACGATATTCGTGCTATATTGATAAACACTAGCCCCAACGCAACGGCTACTTTATAAGGCGATTATGCGCCGTCTCCGCCAGGCCAAGATCGTTGCCACGCTCGGTCC
>CAYZMI010000037.1:3413-23760 GCA_964479475.1 uncultured Rhodospirillaceae bacterium
GGAAATGAATTTGCCGTAGCGGAGGTAATTGTCAGCGGTACTTTGACCGACAACAAGGGGGTCAATGTGCCCAATGCCGTTCTCCCCATTTCACCACTGGGGCCAAAGGATCAGGAGGATCTAGAATTTGCACTCGATCAGGGTATCGATTACATAGGCTTAAGCTACGTGCAACGGCCAGAAGACATCGCAGAAGCACGCCATTACATCGACAACCGAGCCGCAATATTATCCAAGCTAGAAAAACCAGCTGCGATCGATCACTTGGAAGAAATTGTCAACCAGTCAGACGCCGTTATGGTGGCGCGCGGAGATCTTGGCGTTGAACTGCCACCAGAAGATGTCCCCAGCATTCAAAAACAGATAATTCGCCAATGCCGCGAACAAGGTAAGCCGGTAATAGTGGCAACACAAATGTTGGAATCGATGATCGATTCGCCGACGCCAACTCGCGCTGAGGCGTCAGACGTCGCAACGGCAATTTTCGACGGCGCGGACGCAGTCATGCTGTCCGCGGAAACTGCCGCCGGACAATATCCCGTGGAAGCAGTGGATATGATGAACCGCATCATATTACGCGTTGAACAAGATCCACTATTCTGGGGACAGGTGGAAACTTCACACCAAGATCCGGAAGCTACAGCACCAGATGCAATAACCGCCGCTGCTCGGCAAGTCGCCCATACCATTTCAGCCGCAGCAATCATCACCTATACGACCTCCGGTTCTACAGCACTGCGCGCTGCGCGCGAACGACCCGACGTCCCAATTTTGTGCTTGACGGAAAATCATGTTGCCGCGCGAAAGTTAGCGGTAGCGTGGGGTGTGCAATGCGTCATTGCGGAGGATGTGCAGAATTTCAACGATATGGTGAATAAGGCTTGTTCCGTTGCAGTTCGTTACGAGTTCGCTAAATCAGAACAAGGGGTAGTAGTTACCGCCGGTGTTCCCTTCGGTACACCGGGTGCAACCAACGTGTTGCGTATCGCCTGGATAGACTAAATTTAAGTGCCTAAGTAGTTCGCGCCTCGCTTCTGGTTAGATACCAAGTGCTGGCAACAATGACGGCCGCTCCGGCCCCAGTCCACAGATCGGGTATTTCGTCAAAAAAGATGAAACCGAGGATAGCAACGACGGGAAGTCGCAAATAATCCACCGGCCCCACTACGCTCGCATCAGCTAATGACAATGCCCGCGTCAGTGAAATATGCGCACCTACAGTTGCTAATGCAAAAGCTATTATTAAAGGGAGATTGGACCAGTCTATAGGTTGCCAGGCCCATATAGCCAACGGCACAGCGAGCGGCAAAGAAAACGAAAATCCATGAAAGGCAATGGCAGTGGTGTTATCGGTTGTCGACAGCGTCTTGATAATAATATTTGCCGCCGAATACAACGCTGCACCGGCTAGCGCTGAAGCCGATGCAAGGCCGGTATCAATATAGCCGGGCCGAATTATGACTACTGCTCCGATAAAGCCCACGACTGTCACGGCCCATCGATTGGATTTGGCCTTCTCTCCCAACCACAGAACCCCAAATATTACTGCCCAAAGAGGCATGGTGAATTGTAAGGCAGTGGCATCGGCCAACGGCATAACACTAAGCGCATAGAACCAACAAACCATAGCGAAATACCCAATTACCGCCCGAATTGAGTAGCGCCGCCATCGCTGCGTCCACAGAACACTCATACCGGCACTGATGAGCCAAGGCATCATGACAAGCATTCCAAAGACGGAGCGAACCAAAACAATCTGAAATGTGTGCATGATTTCAGACAATTCGCGAATTAAAGCAAAGGTAACGCCAAAAAATATAGCCGCCACAGCCATCCACATTATGCCGAGGAATGTCCCGTTGCCGCCTGACGGGTGAACGTTGGGGCTCAGATGTCCCGCCCGCGCAGCTTATCGCGCAACATTCTGATTTGGGTATCTGCACCTGACATATGCGGGTGAATCATGAGGGCAGTCTCGAATGCTTCTAATGCCTGTTCGGGTTCACCAATGTCGAGCGCAATTAACCCTAGCCCTGATAAAGCTCCAAAGTGGCGGGGCTCAAGCGCGAGAACTTTTTCAACATCTGCGGTAGAGCGTTGATAATCGCCGATCAAATAATATGCCGTGGCACGCTTATTCCAACCTTCCGCAAAGCCCGGCATAATTTCAACAATTTTGTCAAATACGGCAATAGCCTCGCGGAATTGCTCATTACTCAAAGCGACAAGACCAATTGCCATAAGTTGATCAACGTCGGAATCACCCGATGTGGTCCATAATTCCCAAATAGACATTTCTATAGATGCGGCTTCGTCCGGATCGATTGCGGCATTCAATTCGTCAAACAGCATTGGTAAGCGCGGGTCGTTCTGACCGCCCGAGACAGGCTTTGCGAAACTAAGGACCGCCGCAGAGGCCATCCAGGCCACGATATGTTTCATGCCGCTATTCCTTCCAGCGAGTGGGGAAGCGGGCCGCCGGTGGCCCAATCGAGCAACTCGACTGTATGCAGGACAGGGCAGGGAGCAACCGGAGAAAGTTGCACCATGCAACCCACGTTGCCACTGGCAATTATTTGAGGATTTGTTTTGATAAGGGAGGAAATTTTGTCGGCACGCAAATGATCGGCTATATCAGCCTGTAGTAAATTATATGTACCGGCCGAGCCGCAGCAAAGATGGGGGTTTTCCGGCTGGACTACTTCGAAACCACATTGGCGTAACAACTCCAGGGGCTGGTGGAGAATGCCCTGACCATGTTGGAGCGAGCAAGCAGATTGATAGACAACACGAAAAAATTTTTCAGTATCTCGAGGTTCTATCCCAATATCTGCCAAGAATTCGCTAATGTCCTTCGTGATAGCTGATAGCTGGTTTGCTGGCTCAGCAAGCTCGGCATCATTGCGGAATAAGTGGCCGTAATCCTTTACCATGGTCCCACAACCTGACGCGTTTACGATCACCGCATCGAGGCCATCCTTCAATATTTCTTTCTGCCAAATGTGAAGATTGGCGGCAGCCGCATCGCGGGCTCGCGCTTCCTGACCCAAATGATGGTTCAAAGCACCGCAACAACCAGCGCCACGAGGCACCACCACTTCACAACCATGACGTGTCAACGTTCTTATGGTGGCAACAGTTATTTGCGGTGTAATTACCTGCTGGACGCACCCGGCTAGCAAAGCGACCCGATGTTTTCGAGTGCCTTCAGCCAAAAAGACGCCCGGCTTGCTGAAAGGGGATAATACTTTAGTTGTAGAATCGTTTGAAGAAAGGGTCACAAGCCGACCCAAAATACCAGGTAGGTTGCGCATGACGGGTGCAACTATCCGGGAAAGAGTGACTGCGTAGCTGAATAATTTTGGATCCGGCAAAACACGCCCGAATAGTTCACGCAAGACACGCTGATGAAAGGGCCGCCGAAATGTCTCCTCGATATGCGCGCGAGCCTGATCAACTAAATGCATATAATTCACGCCAGCGGGACAGGCAGTCATACAAGAAAGGCATGACAAACAGCGATCGATGTGGCGGACGTCTGTCGACGAGGCAGGCCGATCTTGTTCGAACATTTGCTTCATCAAATAGATCCGTCCTCGTGGACTATCCAGTTCATCACCCAAAATTCGATAGGTTGGACAGCTAGAGGTGCAGAGCCCACAATGGACACAAGCGCGCAAAATGGTATTAGCACTGTCTATTTCCGGATCGGCGAGTTGCGCTTTGGTAAATTTTGTCTGCATGATCTATGCGCCAGCTACCATGCGGCCCCGGTTCAGAATGTGATGCGGATCGAAACCATGCTTGAGACGAGCGGACAAAGCGGAAATAGCTACGGTGGCCGGTTGAAAGACAGGCACATGAGATCTTAGAGCCTCGGTTGCTCGAATTAGTGTTGCATGGCCCCCACAATTCGCAATCGCACCACGGATGATCGCCGCACCAGCGTCTTCGAACCTGTCATCAATCTTGACCCAGAGCAAACCACCACCCCAATCAAAATAGACTTCCGAGATCCCGTGGGATTCCAGTATTCCGTTCACCCGTGTCATATTAACAGGAGGTATAGAAACCCGCCAAACTGGCACTTGGGATTTTTCGGCAAAATAGGCTACTCGTCCAATTTCGGACCAAAGAAGCTGCGAGTTGTGGAAGTGCAATTCTTCGACCCTCCCATAGGATTCCATCATAGTACGCACCGTCTCGCAACGCGCAATGACCGATGGTCCAGGACCTTCCAGGCGAAATGCCGCTACCGATAGCTCTGGCTGGACCACGTATTGAACATTCGATCTTTGTGCGATTGCCTGCGGCAGATAAGCAGCTGCGGATACATAGTGTGGGCCTTTAAGTATGTCGGCCATTACGGTTTGTGCGTTAGTTGCGTCCAATCCAAAAACTAAAATTGTACGTGTCTTTTCCGGCGTAGGCACAACTTTAAGCGTCACCTCAGTCATAACGCCGAGAGTTCCGTAGGACCCCGTGAATAGTTTGCATAGATCGTAACCTGTAACGTTTTTGACTACTCGACCTCCGGTTTTGATCACTTCTCCGCGCCCAGTCACCGCACGTACGCCCAATAAATGGTCACGTGCAGCCCCAGCACTGAAACGGCGCGAACCTGAGATATTACTGCCAATCACACCCCCTATGGTGGCGCCATCCGGTATTGCACCAAATAGCGGGCCCCAGTCAGGTGGCTCAAAGGCGAGACACTGTCCCTCTTCATCAAGTGCCGCCTGAATTATAGATAGTGGCGTCCCGGCTCGAGCGCGCAACACGAGTTCCTCTGGCTCATAGAGCGTAATACCTGACAAGGCTTTGGTTGTAATCGTTCTCTCGGCGTAAACAGGCCGACCGAGCCCGCGCTTGCTCCCCGTGCCAACAACTTCGAGAGGAATTTCATGAGCAAGCGCATTGCTGACGACATCACACAGTTCGTCTTCATCGATAGGTTTATAAATATCCCCCCCCATACTCCGTCAAAAACGTGGTAGTTCGGGGAAGCGCGTAGCCCCTTGGTGAATATGTACGCGACCAAGTTCGGCGCAACGATGCAAAGTTGGAAATACCTTGCCAGGATTCAGGAGCTGTGCAGGATCGAACGCGCATTTGATCCGCTGCTGTTGATTGAGGTCGTCCTCATTGAACATCACCTCCATGAGATCGCGTTTCTCAACGCCGACCCCGTGTTCGCCGGTCAACACACCACCCACCTCGACACAAAGTCGTAAAATTTCTCCACCAAACTCTTCTGCTGACTCAAGTTCACCAGGCTTATTGGCATCATACAAAATAAGCGGATGTAAATTTCCATCACCTGCATGAAATACGTTGGCAACTCGGAGCCCGTATTCATTTGACATTTCCGCCATCCGGCCGAGAACGTGGGGCAGTTGGTGACGAGGGATGGTACCATCCATGCAGAAATAATCAGGTGAAATTCGACCCACCGCGCCGAACGCGGCCTTACGCCCCGACCAAAAAAGTTGGCGTTCCTCCTCATTGGCACTAGATTTAGTAAATACCGCTCCGGCCTGGGCGGCAATTTTAGAGACGCTGTCACTGAGATAGTCGACCTCGATATCTGGCCCATCCAGCTCGGTTATCAGTAATGCTTCAACATCGCGCGGATAACCTGCATGGACGAAGTCCTCCGCCGCATTGATCGCCGGATTGTCCATCATTTCCATACCACCCGGGATGATGCCAGCCGCAATGATTGCAGCCACGCAATCGCCCGCCTCTCGGCTAGATCCGAACCCGATCAGAAGAGCCCGCGCCGTCGAAGGCTTGGGCAGGATGCGCACCGTCACTTCGGTAATAATACCAAGTAGTCCCTCGGACCCTGTGACAACGCCCAGTAGATCATATCCCCCAGCATCAAGATACTTACCACCGAGGTGTATGACCTCGCCGTCCATTAAAACGAGTTCAATTCCCAGAATATTGTTAGTAGTCAGCCCATATTTTAGACAATGGATACCACCGGAATTCTCAGCAACGTTGCCTCCAATCGTACACGCAATTTGGCTCGAGGGGTCGGGCGCATAATAATACCCCTCTCCTTCGACCGCTTGAGTAATAGCCAGATTAGTTACGCCGGCCTGAGCAGTAACGCAGCGGTTATCGTAATCAATATCTAGAATACGATTAAATTTTCCGAGACCCAGCGTGATAGCATCCGCAAGGGGCAACGCCCCGCCCGACAAAGACGTTCCGGCACCACGCGGCACAATTTTAATGCCATGACCCTTGCAATAACGCAACACACGAGAGATCTGGTCGGTTGTTTCCGGCAAAACCACAATCAGCGGTAGCTGATGATAGGCCGTAAGCCCATCGCATTCGTAGGCGCGTAATGCCTCTTCTTCCGCGATCACCCCCTCGCCCGGAACTATCCGGCGCAATTCGCGAATAATTTCGGCCCGTCGGTTAATTATCCTTGAATCGGGCTCGGGCATAAGCATGGTCGCGGCCCTTGATTATTGTGTCTTCCTATTGGAGCCAATTAACTATGTTGCAAGAGCTCGGTGCAAGTGCGTAGTTATAAATGGGCAATATTTTAATTGAAATCCCGCACGGGGATTCGCGGTTCATTGCGTCGTAGAGTTAGTAATTTCAGCCTTGACGGGCCTTGAAACGAGGATTGCGTTTATTGATGACATAAACGCGGCCTTTACGGCGAATGACGCGGCAATTCTTGTCTCGTTTTTTGATTGTTTTAAGTGAATTTACGACTTTCATCGCCGTTTCTCCGGGCCACTTTCCAAAGGACGGCGGACGATAAGGGTGTCGACACTGGTTGTCAACGGGCACAGTTATCCAATCCATTAGGCCATTACCAAGAGAACCTAGAATCCGTAGATAATCTGCACATGCCGTTACTACGCCCTTAAATACGCCTCTGATTGGCTCATCATTTTCCCGGCTGAAATCTCAATATGGTCATGAGCTTTCATTAACCCTTCTCTCATCACAGGTTGCAGGGACTTTAACCCGTATGGTTAACTTTTGATGAAACCGTTGACCCGGAGACACCATTATGGACATCAAAGACACCTTAGAAGCCCGGATTTCCAAGGAGCGCACAAAGGAACTACTCGTTGAGTTGGTTAAAGTACCGAGCCCACAAACTGACAAGTTTGAAGCCGAACCGCTTTTGGGTGAGTTTATTCGAAAAGCGGTGGAACCCCGACTGCGTGAGATGGGAATCGATGATATTCGCTACGATGGGATGAATAATTTGATCGCTACCTATGGAAACGATCAAACCGATAAATCGCTTATGTTTATTAGCAATGCAATGAACCAGCCGCAATCGACCATGAAAAATGCCTACGAAGGAGACATCGTGGCGGGAGCGCCACTAAAATTGCCCGGCGAGGTAGTATTGGGTAAAGGCGCCAGCGAGCAAAAAGCCAATATGGCAGCAATGCTGCATGCAATGGAAACCGTGATCGCCTCCAATCTACCACTTAATGGCAAGCTAATATTTTTGTGCTGCGTGTCAGGCGAAACCGGGCGGCATGATGCGATAAAGAGTGTGGTCGAGGGCGAAGGGGTTAGCGCCGATATGGCAATCCTGGGAGGTACTAGCTTAAAACTTACCCTGGGCAACCGTGGGCGCATCGATACCTTTGTAAAAGTTAAGGGTAATCCAGGCCATTCGAGCGCACCTCACCGGAGTTGCAACGCTATTACCGGGGCGATAGAAATCATACACCGGCTTGAAGATCAACTAGAGCTCATCGGCAAGCATCCAGCACTTGGCACGCCGACTTTCGCGGTTAACCACATAAAAAGTGGTCCGGACGCTACACACACAATTCAGGGGGAATGCTCGCTCGTTCTCGATCGCCGTTTGCTACCGGGTGACGACCCAAAGGAAAAATGGGAAGACATCCGTAAAATTATTATGCAGGTCGATGGTATGAAAGATCCGGCGAGCGGCCAAAATTGGTCTGTTGAGATGGAGGAGGGCCCATTCATGTACCCTTCACTGGTGGAGACCGACTCGCCCATAGTAACGGCAGTGTGCGATGCGGCTGAAATTATGCTGGGCAAAACACCTGAGACGTTTTACACAACCACTGCCTTTGATCAGGGATATCTAAATCATATGGGAATCCCCTGTGCCAATTATGGCTGCGGCGAAGATCGCTATGCCCATACGGATAACGATTGCGCATCTGTAGACCGAACCACTGATACGGCCAAAGTGTTTGCCTATATGATGGCAAAATATTTAGGTTAGTGAATATCCAGTATCGATACGAATCCATTTCAGACATTCTCTAGGGCCGGTGCGGTGAAACTGAGTAAGCGATAATGTCTAGTCGAAGTTTCGATCAACACAAACTTAAGCTCGGACTTTTTGGGCTTAATTGTTCGGGTGGGCTTTCGGCTACATTAGTGCCGGAACGCTGGGAAGGTTCGTGGGAACAAAATCTCGCCGCCGCCAAGATGGCCGATGAGGCTGGTCTAGATTTCTTGTTACCCCTAGGGCGTTGGAAAGGATACGGCGGGGAGACCGACCATAATGGTGCAAATTTTGAAACTTTGACCTGGGCCGCGGGTATCCTAGCCGCGACCAAACACATCATGGCATTTGGCACAGTACACGTGCCACTTTTCAATCCCATCGTCGCAGCCAAACAAATGGTGACGGCAGATCAGATTGGCGGCGGGCGTTTTGGCCTTAACATTGTTTGTGGGTGGAATTTGGGCGAATTCAATATGGCAGGGATTTCACTAAACACCCATGAAGACCGTTATGACCAGGGCCAAGAATGGGTTGATATCGTTACACGTGCATGGACATCTGACGAACCGTTCAACTATCAAGGCAAGCACTATTCAATCAAGAGTGCTCTGATGAAACCTAAACCAACCTCGGGCGACCGCCCTTTGATCGTCAGTGCCGGTAACTCAGATAGGGGACGCGCGTTCGCAGCTCGCAATTCAGATATGATGTTTACCGGTATCCGGACAGTTTTAGACGAAGTCAGCGATGATATTGCCTCGCTAAAGGCACTCGCTAAAGGATATGGTCGCGACATCGGTATGTTCACCAACTGCTATATTGTGTGCCGCCCCACCCGTAAAGAAGCCGAGGAGTACCATGACTACTATGCGCTCGAGATGGCAGACAAAGGCGCGGTTGAGACGCTTATCGAGTTACGAAGCCAGCGTGGTAGGTTCGACGATTTGCCGGCAGAGATGATACGCAATCTTCGCCAGCGGGCAGGTGGCGGTAATGGAGCCTATCCGATCGTCGGAGATGCAGACGACGTTGCTTCGCTACTGCTCCGGCTCCATGAGGCGGGTATCGATGCATTTGCTATGGGTTTTGCCAACTACACCGAACACCTACCCTATTTTCGCGACGAAGTCCTACCCCGCCTGACCAAAGCTGGGGTGCGATGAAATTCGTTAAACCGGAAAGACTACGTCGTTGGGGATTAGCAAGCTGTCGTAAATACAGTCCCGGGATTTAAGTAGCAAAACATCGCCATCTCGTACAAATTCGTCAATGTATCGCCCGGCTTGAAAAATACGGGTCTCTTTCTCCATGAGCGTTTCGACCACCAAATAATTGGATTCCGAGCCAATTATGCCCCGAGCATCGATGCCAGTCACACGTACATTGCTGTTATAGTGTCTCAGATAACGTGGAGCATGAACCATGGTAGTCTTTACTGCCGCAGAACGGTCCTTCAACATGGGCTTGCCGTCACACCACACCAACCCGACTGGCAAACCTTCATCGTGATTTTCCTTCGCGGTAATGCGATAAAAACCTTTTTCGGTAAAAAAATCAGGCCAGCGGTCGATGTCCTGAGCATCTAGCACACGTGCATATTCAGCATTAAATTCTTCAATTTCAAATCGCAACTCGCGGGCTTCCGCTGGCGAAAGATTTGTTTGGCTCACAACCCCATCACCTCGCGGTAGTGACGATAGAGTGAGCGTACCGATGCTTCGGAAATCAGCGTTTCAGTAGATCCTTCATTGTCGGGTTCCAGCATCACGAGGCCTTGGTCTGAATAGGAATTCTGGAAACCTTCCTGAAGAAACTTGATGGCCTCGTTATCGTCAACACCTAGATAGCCGCTTGGACCCATTAGATTGCCTTGGCGCATGCGTTGTTTTTCAAGGTCAGGCGTATCGCCTTCATAACCAAACATAGTCCAATACATGTCGAGTGCATGCGGCCCACGGGGCACAATGTGACGAATGCCCAGCGTATTTAGTTCGCGCTGTACCACGAGGTTGGGCCAAATTGTCTGCATAGTCACGGTCCAGGGGCTGTCGAATTCATTCACGTAGTCGAGGAATTCAGGATCGTTAAGTTCCATCCCCTCCCGAAACACCGACTTCATCTGGCTTGCAGTTTCTTCGCTGATTTCAATAGTATCATCCTTAGCCGATGCCATTACCGAGTGGCGCCCAGTTGCATCCACAATCATGGCCGATTTTTGTCCAGCTACCATCAGTCGAAAAGTGGCCAAATACACGTGTAAAAGTGTTGCATGGTAGGGGTCTTTTAGATTCTCGTGATAAAGCTTCCAATTGCCGTGAAGTCGGTTCTTGTAGAACCCAAGAATTTTAAGCTGACGACCCGCGAAGACTACGTCAAAATGTTCCAGATTTTCGGGACCAAGATAGTCCTCCAGAGATTGTATTTCATCTGTGAAGCTCGCAAACACAACCCCATGCCGTGTTGCGATCTTGAGGCGTTTGGGACCATGATCTTCCAACTTAAATTCCTCGGGCATTCCGCCTTGACCGCGATCCCCGCGGCGAAACGGCACCGACATCAATTTGCCGGTCAAATCGTATGTCCATTGATGATAAGGACAGATAAAATTGTCGGTCTTTCCGCGCAAGGCCCGACAGAATTCCACACCACGGTGCGCACATCGGTTTTCAAATGCATGAATGTCGCCGTTGTCGTCGCGCGTGACAACCACTGGCACATCGCCCACATACGAGCGTTTAAAATTACCTGAATTAGGAATTTCCGCCTCAAGGGCTACAAAATTCCATGTCGGCCCCAAAAATATCCGCTCGCGCTCCAACTCATATATTTCATCTGACGTGTAGACCCAGTCGGGAATGCGCGTCAGCCCTTCATCGGGCCAGCGGTACTCTCCGACATCCAGCGTGTTCATCTTAGTGGCCATGGGTGTTGCTCCTGTATTTGGGCAAGAACAAGTCTACCGAAAGCAACCGCCCTTGAACAAGCACGGGGATTTGATGTCTGACACTGGCAAGTATGTAAAGCTTTGTTTTAAAATGAGACAAACCACACTGACCATATAGCGAATGCTCCCGAGGAACCCCAGGTTTTAATAACGAGTTTCAGTCTTACCTTGATCCGATGACAGCCTCCCGATCGAGTAAAGCCGGCGACAAGACAATCCTCGCAGTTTCGCTGTTGTTCGTTTTCATGTGGAGCACGGGGCATATCACATCAAAACTCTGCATACCATATATTGAACCTTTTCATTATTTGACGATACGTTTCATCTTGTCGGCTATCTTGTTGATGATAATTTCACTTGCAACTCGTGCCACATGGCCACGTGGTCGAACCCAATTGATACATATTGTGACGGCCGGCTTTTTTATGCATACCGCTTATCTCGGCGGCGTGTTTGTCTCCATAGACCTCGGCCTCGCCACCGGGGCGCTCGCCGTGATTACAGGTATTCAACCGATCCTTACCGGCGTTGCGGTGGGACCAATTTTCAAGGAACGGGTGTCGTTCCGCCAGTGGGTGGGTTTATTTTTAGGGTTCTTAGGTGTTTCCTTAGTCGTGTGGGAGAAAACCACTCTTGAAGGCACCCCCATCGCCGCCTTCATCGCCGCTTTCATCTGTCTTGCTGCAATAACAATAGGAACAATGTACCAGAAGCACTTTTGCGCGGAACAAGATATTCGGAGCCTCAATGCCATACAGCTCGCCACGTCGGCTTTAACCTGCGGTGTTATTGCCGCCTCCGTAGAAACGGGTGAAATTGTATGGGCCAATCAACTAATGTTCGCCATTAGTTGGCAGGTAATTGTGCTATCGGTCGTAGCGTTTTCAGTCTTCTACTGGCTACTCCGCCAGGACCAAGCCATTCGCGTTACCAGCCTATTTTATCTGATGCCTCCAACAACGGCCTTAATGGGATATTTTCTATTCGACGAAACATTTGCATTATTGGGTCTTGCGGGGCTTTTTGTCGCGATGGCGGGATTTTGGACCCTCATTTCAGACAAGCACGCATGATCCCTACACCGGTCATTAAACGTCCAATGTGGTGACACCGAAAGGTTTGTCCCCCTTAATGGTAAGACGTTCCATACGCCGCCGCTGCGGTAGAAAATCGCGTGGCGCATAGTGCTGTACAGACCGATTATCCCAGATGACAATCATGTGGGGCTCCCATTTTACTCGGAATTGATATTCTGGGATATCGGGTAATCGGTACAGCATGTCGAGAATTTTTTCGTTTTCAAAGTCGCGCATTCCCACAATTTGCGTCGTGGTCTGTGGGCTCACGTAAATTAGTTTCCTCTTGCTGATGGGATGGACACGCACCACCGGATGAGTGGTGTTGGGATAACGCTTTTCCATTTCAACCAACTTTTTACGGCCCTCATGGGTCTGAGAATATAACGACCGAAAGGCTTTAAAGTCGTTAACCGCCGTCAGCGTTTCATAAAATTTTTGTAGAGCGCATGGCAAACCTGAATAAGCTGCAGTCATACTAGCAAACACCGTATCACCACCAACATCGGGAGTAATCATAGATCGCAACAAGGTCGCCGCTGGGGGGGTCTCTCGGAAACTTTCGTCACTGTGCCACTGATCTGTCTGATGGGGTGGGTTGTCGCCACTATTGTCGAGAATTATCAGTTCGGGGTAGTCACGCCGGCCCTGATCAGAGAGCTTGTTGGAACCTGCTTCTCGGCTCCTGAATGGGTGGACGGTGATTTCGCCAAACCGGCGCGCAAATTGTACGAACTGATCCAGCGAAATATCTTGATTTCGAAAGTAGAGCACCTCGTGCTGAACAAACGCGTCTTCAACAATGTGGAATTCGTCATTATTTAACGGCGCGGATAGATCGAGATCACAGATTTCGGCACCCAGATGTGACCCCCTTTTTTCCACCCGTATATTCTGTGTCTTTGACATAACGATATAAAACCAGCGGAACCCGTGTTGTACAACAATCTATATTCTCATACCGATTTCGCTTATTGAACCTCCTTAAACTAGGTTGTACCGTTCAATCACCTGTGGCGACAAATAAAGGAGAGCGACCATGGCGCTTGAAGCACTTGCGAAAAAAGGTAATTTTTTTCATGTATATGATTTTCGTGTAAAGCCGGGAACGGGCAACAAGTTCATAGATTTGTTCAACGATTTCGATTATTCCGACGAAAATCCTATGCATAAATCGACGGCACAAGTGAAAGATGGTGTGTTATGCCGCGATGTCGACGATGAAGACCATTTTTATCTTATAGGCGAATGGCGTGACATAGAAATTCATAGGGAAATTCGCGAACAGATGGTGGAAATGGCACCCGAATTCGCCACTTTACTCGAAAAATTGCCGTTTGAGCCAATTTACGCAGAAATTGTCACAGAGACCCCCCAGGAAATTCTGGACAAGGCACAGACGCCAACCTGACCGCTACAAAACGAGATTAATTTTCGTCGATGGTCGGGAATGCTTGCGCGGCACATCGGACGCTTTGCTGTGTGAACTACAGATAAGTGGTACTACCAGATCAACCAGTTTCCCCATCGTGAAAATTGGGGCCTAAATTTTAAGAAACGGCCTATAAAAATTTTCCTGGTAAACAATCAAGCTTAAATATTAATTAAAATTAGGAATAATATTAATAGGCTTAATAGCGAGCAGAATTACCGCTAAATATTCGTTTTATAGCCTGGTGGGTACTAACTCGGTGAACTCTCGCGTTTTTCTTTTCTCAAGGTACAAAGATAAAAACGGTAACCAAATAACAAGGAGCGGAAAATGCCTGGGCTGAATGATTTGATAGACCAAAGATATGGACAAAACGCTGGATTGGATGGCGACCAGGATGAGCGAGGGGTATTAACACACTTGCTTTCACGCCGATCCATCCGAACTTACAAAAACGAGCCCGTGTCCGATGAACTAATCGATGTTCTGATTGCCTGTGCGCAGTCCGCACCCAGCAAATCCAACCTGCAGCAATATTCCATAATAGTGATAAAGGACCCCGCCGTTCGAAAAGCTCTAGCGCCGTGGTGTCCGCGCACAAATGGGATCGAGAATGTTCCAGTGCTATTGGCATTTTGCGCCGATATACGGCGCAACCAACGCATCGGCGACTACCAGGACAAGCCCCATCTGAATAACAATATGGATACCTTTCTCAACGCGTCGGCAGATGCGGCACTAGCTATGGCATTTTTTACCGTGGCGGCGGAAGCAGCGGGGCTAGGGACGGCTTGCCTCAGTTCCATGAGAGATCACATATATCAAGTATCAGACGTGCTCGGTCTCCCAAATGGGGTGTATCCCGTGGCGGGGCTGATGTGCGGCTGGCCTAACGTTCCCGGATACGTCAATCAGCGGCTACCGCAATCAGTAGTGGTTCACCGCGACCGCTATGATGACACAAATCTAAAGGCTGAAATTGATGGATACGACCGGACCCGGCACGGCATATTCCCTATCCCCGACGAACGCCAAAGCAAACAAAATTTATATGGCGTTGCCCAATTTTATGGTTGGTCCGAGCATATATCGCGCCAGCTCTCAGTACCAGAGCGGCCCGAATTCCGAGCCTTTCTCAAGAGCCACGGGTTCGATTTGCGCTAGAAAATAGATATATAACTTTCGGTCCTTTGGGGCACCTGCAAGAACTTCGACTTAACAACCTCCTCATAAAGCGGATCGTCGAAGTTAGGCACTCAGCCACTTCAGCACCAAGTCCCGTTGACCGACTTGGCGGATCTTCAGATACTCTGGCCCAATTCACGCGAAAGGAAATGGCATGGCCGAGAAGGACCCAGTGATCATCGCCGGCGGTGGGCCGGTAGCAATGGTTCTGGCGGTGGCGCTCTACCGGGCGGGCGTGCCCTTTATTGCGCTAGAAGCTCTGCCGGAGCCATTTATGGATCAACGCGCCGCTTCGCACCACCCGCCTACAGTTGCCATGCTCAACGAACTTGGGCTCGCAAAACACATGATCGCCGAGGGACTGCAGTCGCCAGTGTACCGGTTTCACGATCGACTAACCCATGATGTCGTGGCGGAATTTGATTTACGGGATCTAAAAACCGAACTCGAATTTCCGTTCGTACTGCAATACGAACAATACAAACTTGTGGGTAAAGTGCTGGAATTATTTGGTAACAAACCCAGTTTTGACGTCCGCCTTTCGCACACGGTCACTGGAATGAAACAGTTTGACCGCCACGTGGAAGTAGAATTGGAACGCGATGACGGCACTACCGAGACCCTGCGAGGCTCCTATCTGGTGGGATGTGACGGTGGGCGCTCGATAGTACGCAAGTCCGCGGAAATCGAGTTCGTCGGGTTTACGTATCCGGAAAAGTTTATCAAAATTGGTACTTATTTTGACTTTATGGAGCACGACGACCGGATCGCCATACGTAATTATTTTTCTGACCCCGGCGAATGGTGCAATTTGTTTAAAGTTCATGGAGAACCACCCAAGCCACCTATCTGGCGCTTCGTAGTGCCAATGCGGGTAGACGAGACCGAAGAGGAAGCAAAAAGCGACGCCGGCATGCAAGCCCGGCTAAAACGCTTCTTCCCGAGAGATACCGATTACGAAATCGCTTACGCCAATGTCTATACTGTGAGCCAGTGCGTCGCCGAAACATTTTATAAAGGCCGTGTGCTACTTGCAGGCGATTCTGCGCATTTAAATAACCCTATCGGTGGAATGGGGCTCAATGGCGGCATCCACGATGCGGTTAATCTTGCTTCCAAACTTGTGCCAGTATGGAAAGGGGAAGCCGATTCGGCGCTACTTGAGCTCTACACCCGACAACGCCACAAGGCGTCAACTGACTTCACCCAAGCGCAGACCATCGCCAATAAAAAGCAATTGGAAGAGCGCAATACGATAAAAAGGGCAAAGAGGCTCGACGAAATGCGGGCTATCAGCGACGACAAAGAACAGGCCAAAGCCTATATGCGTCGCGCCCAGCTTATTGATAGTGTCAAGGCTGCCAACGCGGTGACGTAACCTGCCTCAAACGGTCTCCGGAATTTGCACACCAAACCGGCCAGCAACCGCTCCGATATCAGCCCATACTTTCGCCGGCAGTGGAATGCCCTCGCGAAGCCGTTTTGCGTACATTGCATCACCCCGCTCACCTGGCATAAATATCTCTTTCACCCCATCGGACTTGGGTAAATCTTTTATTGCTGTAACCAAATATTCTGCCTCCGCCTTATAGTCCTCTACATCGGTAAAGGCAGCAATATCCACCGCTATTAGTGCGGCCGCTTGCCGGTGCCTCTGGGATTCGCCGGTAAGCCAGCGCCCAATTAGCGAGGGGCCAACCATTAAACTCGTAATACATTCGAACATTAATGATAAACCAGACCCTTTGGGCCCACCGAGGGGCGTTGGCAACTCCGCCTTTTGCGGGTCTGTGGTAGGGTTACCATCGGCATCAAGCGCCCAACCTTCGCCCAGGGGTGTATTGGTCGCTTTGTGCGACATAAGCCGTCCAATGCCGGCGATAGCACTTGCCATGTCCAACGACATTATCCTCCCATCTCCACGCGGCACACTTATTGCTATAGGACTGGTAGATACACCACCCGCACGTGCCCCGTGGTAGGCCATGTTCGGCTGGGAAGTGCCCATATGGATGCCAATCATGCCTGCTTCGGCAGCCATCCGCGAATACATTCCAACAGCACCGGAATGAGTCGATTGGCCGACAATGACCCACGCAGCGCCGGCCGTGCGAGCCTTTTCAATAGCCTTCTCCATCCCAAATGAAAGAGCGAGCTGGCCATGCGCATAATCGGCATCAATCACCATCGCACCGGGTAGGTCCTTGACGACCCGCATCTTTGGAGTGGGATTGACTACACCTCGGTCGAGCCGTGCCACATACTGCGGAATCCGAATCATTCCATGAGATTCGATGCCACGTAGATCCGCCCAAATTAGCCCGTCAGCAACACAGCGCGCATCGTCTGGTGGCAGATTACAACTTTCTAAAACCTTCGCCGTCAACTCGCGTGCTTCCTGATGCGGGACCACCACGCCTTCTGTCATATACTCCTCCAAGGAAATTGGCGCGCATTCTGACCGGACTGTCCGGCACCGTAAAGCGCCATCGCTTGTGGTTATCTAAACGGGACCTTATAACCAAATTAAATAACGAAAAGTATAGGGGACTGAGGATGGAAGACCAAATTACATTCCAATTGAGTGATAAAAATTTATCGGGTGTATTGCACACGCCTGACAGCGCAAATCGAGCGCTGCCTACGGTAATTGTGCTACACGGGTTTGGTAGCAATAAGAACTCCAATAATGTCAAAGGACCCGTCAAATTGTTAAACGATTGGGGTTATGGTGCCTTCCGTTTTGACATGCCTGGTTGTGGTGACAGTGACGGAGATCGTGGCCGCGTTATCTGCCAGGAACAGGTAGAAGCTACCCAAGCCGCGCTAACTTACCTCCAATCCCGAGATGAGGTCGATAGTGACCGCATCGGCGTGTTAGGTTCGAGCTTCGGTGCGGCGGTAGCAATCTATGCCGGGGGCATTGACGAACGTTTCGCCTGTGTCATTTCTTCTGGCGGTTGGGGTCATGGTGAGCGAAAATTCCGCGGCCAGCATCCTACCGAGGAGGGCTGGATGAAGTTCACCAACATGCTCGAAGAGGGACGCAGGCACCGCGAGAAAACCGGAGAAAGCCTAATGGTCAGCCGGTGGGACATAGTTCCAATTCCTGAACATCTGCGAAACAATCTCAGTCAGAATTCAGCCGAAGATTTCCCCGCCGAAGTGCCGCAAAGCATGTACAACTTTACTGCCGAGGACGTAGTGGGCAACATAGCACCCCGACCGCTCTTGCTACTGCACAGTTCCCAAGATTCTGTTACCCCCACCGAACAATCTGTGGCGCTATTCCAGAAAGCTAATCAGCCGTGCGATCTACACTTATTTGCGGAAACCGATCATTTCATGTTCGCAGAAGACAACACCAGAGTGCGCGAAATCGTCAAAAGCTGGCTAGATAACTTTTTTCCTGCAACAAAATGATCGAAGCTACTTCCAATATTCTCTCTGAACTGGCACCCACCGGCACACTCCGGGCGGGCCTCAATATGGCCAATAAGCTGCTCAATTCCGGTCAGACATCAGCCGGCGAACCTGATGGCGTGGCGCCAGACATGGCGCATGCCATCGCCGAGATGCTTGGTATAGATGTTAAACTAATCCAATTTTCCTCACCCGGCGAATTAGCTGATCAGGCTGGCAATAATATTTGGGATATCGGCTTTATCGGCGCCGAACCTTCTCGTGCCAAGACCATAGATTTTACTGACGCTTACGTGGAAATCGAGGCCACTTACCTAGTGCCAGAAGGATCGACATTTACCACGGTGGATGAGGTAGACAGCACGGGTACGCGTATCGCCGTCTCAGGCCGAAGTGCTTATGACCTCTATCTCTCTCGGAATCTTCAAACTGCCGAGTTAGTCCGCGCCCAAGGCGTGGCCGGAGCGGTGGAGCTATTCAACACAGGTGAGTATGACGCACTTGCCGCACTACGGCCGGCACTAATTGCCGAGTTGAAGGCAGGCAACATCCCAAATGCTCGGCTCCTCGATGGGAGATTCACCGCGGTCCAACAAGCAATCGGCGTACCCAAGGGTCGCTTAGCTGCGGCTGCATATCTCGCGCAATTCGTAAATGATGCAAAATCATCCGGCCTTGTCGCAGGCCTAATAGACAAGCACGGTGTTAAAGGTCAACTTTCGGTGGCCTAACCGGATTAAGGTAACCACCAAACTACATTTCCCCACATTGCAAACACTTCTACACTCTGAACTACGTGCTGATACGATGGAGCGGCTTAGATGGCTAACGATGTATCCCGAACGTTCAGTAGACTTGCCGAATTTGTAAACCACAACCCGGCGCTTGTCCGACGGGGACGTTATTTTTCCGATTGCTTTTTAATCGGCGTAGCAGATACGCCTATCCACGTCACAGCAGCCAAAGGCTCAATTACCGAAGTCAAGGTCGGCGAAGTGTTGATGCGTTCCTGGCGTTTTTCTATCCGGGCCGACGCCTATATCTGGCGGCGATTTTGGGAACCGATCCCGGCACCAGGCTTTAACGATCTATTAGCCTTGGCCCGATTCCAACGAGTTAAAATCGAAGGTGATTTGCAGCCCCTTATGGCCAACCTACGATATATCAAAGAGGTGCTGGAAAGTCCGCGGTGTACTGAGAGGCAGCCTAAATTATGACCGTCTTATTCGAACCCATCGTGGGCCGTTACCTAAACGTTGAATTGGATGGCCAGAGTTGCCGCATATTTGTTGAAGAAGCGGGATCAGGAATTCCAGTCCTATGTCTACATACGGCGGGAGCGGACAGCCGACAATACAGGCACCTCATGACCGATCAGGACATCACCCGAAATTTCCGCATTATTGCTTTCGATCTCCCGTGGCATGGCAAATCATTTCCCCCGGCGGGATATGAGGATATTGAGTACCAGCTCACTGGCAAAACCTATATCCACACTATACTTAACATGGTTGAAGCGCTGGAGCTTGATCGACCGGTACTCATGGGATGTTCGATGGGTGGCCGGATCATTTTGAATCTGGCGGCGCAACATGCAGATAAATTTCTCGCCCTTATTGGAATTGAATGCGCCGATCACCAAACACCCTGGTATGACACAGATTGGCTGCAACGCCCTGACGTTCATGGTGGGGAAATCTCGGCGGCAATGATCTCAGGATTGATTGCACCGCAAGCGCCGGGAGAACACCGATGGGAGACACTTTGGCCCTATTTCCAAAGTGGCCCCGGGGTGTTCAAGGGCGATCTTTATTTTTATCGAGAAGATTCTGACTACCGCGCCTTGACGCAGAAGATCGATACAAATAAATGCCCACTTTTTTTGCTCACGGGCGAATACGACTACTCCTGCACGCCTGAAGATACGCTGCGGACTGCTGAACGGATTAACGGTGCGCACGTGACCATAATGGAAAACCTTGGTCATTTCCCCATGTGCGAGAACCCCGAACAATTTCGAA
>CAYZMI010000038.1:0-2171 GCA_964479475.1 uncultured Rhodospirillaceae bacterium
AGTTTCACACATGCGGGTGAGGCACTTAGCCTGACTCAATCTTCGGTGAGCCGCCAGGTGAGTGCGCTTGAAGATACATTGGGCGTGCCATTATTTCACCGTCATGCGCGCGGCCTTCAGCTTACCGAACAAGGAGAAACGCTTTACAAAACAGCTCAGGAAATGGCTGGTAAGCTAGCGGTTGCAGAGACCCTAGTGACGGAGTCGCTTGAGCGGCCACGTGGGCCGCTGCGCATTACCACCACGGTGGCCTTCGGTTCCATGTGGTTGACTGAACGCCTAAATGAATTCATCGAGATGTATCCCGAAATCGAGGTCTCGCTGATTGTGCGAGAGGATGCGCTAAATCTGAGCATGCGACAGGCCGATGTGGCCATTCGGCTGGCGCCGCCGCAACAGCCTGACCTAATACAGCGACTACTATTTACGCTGAAGCATGCTGCCTATGCCTCTATGGATTATCTCGAACACTACGGCATGCCCCATTCGTTGGAAGATCTAAAAAATCACCGATTGATTGCTTACGATGAGACTTATCATCCGCCATTTACCAATATCAATTGGCTATTGCATGAAGGGTTAAAGAGCAATGAAGTACGCAGGCCCGTGCTACGGGTTAACAACATATATGCTATGTACCGCGCTAGCGCTATCGGGATGGGGATTGCGTCATTACCTGACTATATGGTGGGTTTAACTAGTGGTCTTGTACCGGTACTTCCAGAACTCGAAGGGCCGGTCCATAATGTCTATTTCGTATACCCAGAAGAGTTACGACATTCTCGCCGGGTATCCGTATTTCGCGATTTTTTATTGCGCCGAATTGCGGCAGACCGACGTTAGTCAGTAGAAATTCATATCTCTAACCTATTGAAATAAATATATAAACCTTCAAGACATGCAATATATGCATGGCTGCTCTTCCAAATTTGGTCTAGTAATCAAGTCCAGATGATTCTATCAAGAAAATATAGCTTGCTGGTTGAAAATTTTAGCTAAGCTGTAAGCAATTAACATTGGCTAAATTTGTTATGTATTTACCCAATTTAGCTACTTAATTTTTACAAAATTTTCGGTGTGAGACTTCTCACGATCGGAAATAGAGTTCCAGGCGCAATACCTGGGAATGGGTCTTCGGATCCAACGTCTTCTAGACGTGAAGCCTCCCTGTTATAACTGCCGGGCCCTCGGGCCCGGCGTTTTTTTAGCGGTTTAATCATCTACATAAACAACCGTTCTCCTCTAATGTCTTTATATAAATTCGCAACCTGTTCGGCATAGCCGTTATAGATCAACGTAGACACGCGTTCGTCACCTCTGCCGAGCACCCGCTCTGTAGTTTGGCTCCAGCGCGGGTGCGGTACCTTCGGGTTTACGTTGGCCCAAAATCCATACTCGGCTGGTTGGATCCGTTCCCAGAAACTCTTAGGACGCTTGTCGGTAAATGTGAAGCGAACCACCGACTTTATAGACTTAAAGCCGTATTTCCATGGTACGACGAGCCGAAGTGGTGCGCCGTTTTGTTTCGGCATGGGTTTTCCATAAAGACCGGTGCCAATAAAGGCCAGCTCGTTGGTCGCTTCTTCGATAGTTAGGCCTTCAAGATATGGCCATGGATACCAAAATTGTTTTTGGCCAGGCGCCATCTTGGCGTCTTTAAAGGATTCCATGGCAATGAATTTTGCACCTTTGAGCGGATTAGCAAACTTGATCAACTCGGCCATGGCGAACCCAGCCCAGGGCACCGCCATGGACCACGCCTCAACGCAACGATGGCGGTATAATCGTTCTTCTAACGGCATTGCTTTGAGGAAGGTATCTATGTCGATCGTACGTTTTTTCTCTACCATGCCGTCAAATGTAATCGTCCAAGGACGAAGTTTGAGAGCTTGTGCGGCTTCCGCTATCTGTTTATGCGATCCAAACTCGTAAAAATTATTGTACGTGGTGGCATCCTTCTCAGGCGTGATAGCCCTATCTAACTGATAGCGTAAATTCCTCTGCACGGGGTAGAGTTCGACCGACGGATCTTGGGCTGCCTCCGCCCTCCGCATCCCAAGACCAGCCGTACTGCCTGCTAACAAGATCGAACCTACCCCTATTGATTTGACTAATCTCCGCCGATCACGAAAGTTAGCCTCGGAAGTCGCTTGCGATTCCGATAAAAGCCA
>CAYZMI010000038.1:2271-5914 GCA_964479475.1 uncultured Rhodospirillaceae bacterium
TCGGTTTAGATAGGGTGAGCATAATGAGGCCTCCTTTGCATTGCCGCTACCGGTCAGCAAACAAATAAATTTAATGTTCTCGTTACCCCTTTAACTGCGATACGGCATCTTCCGGAGATGTGACGCCCACTGCGTTGGCCATCAGGGCTGTGGTGCAAAAATGCCCTATAGTGTGGATCAACTCTACCAACCGCTTGTGTCCCAACGTATTTACCGCAACATTAAAGTTGTGCTCCGCTATATTTCCAGTTGTGAGTAACTCTTTGGTTACGTCGTAAACTGCTGCATCGTCGTCTTTCGCAAATTCTGGCTGCGTGTCGGCGTTAATTGCTTCGATTATCGCAATGTCCAGTCCCGCACCCATAGCGGTTTTGGCTTGGGCGCTCCAAGGGTAACTAGCTTTCCAGTGGCGTACTGTCATAAGCGAGACAATACGCACTTGGGCATTCGTCAACGTACAATCAAGAAGATGAGCGCTTGATTCGTTATGCAGCCGCCACACCTCAGCCGAATAGGCATATCCGATTGCCGGACCAAACCCTATCCGACCTCCTTTATTCGTAATTCTGTCGAGAATTATCTGTTGATTGGCATCCATTTGATCGCGTTCCAGTAACGGTATCCTTGTCATATTTCTACCCCCTTGTTTCCTTCTATCCTTATTCAGCAGGCGCAGGCATCGCAGCGTGGCAATTGTGAAACCCAGTGTTTAAACTGTCGCGATTAAGACGCCGCCCGATAAACACCAAATGCGATTGACGGGGCTCGTCTCCCCAACTTCCAATAAAATCTCCTTCAAGCATCATATTTACGGCTTGGACGACTAGTTTTCTTTCCTCTCCCCGGACACAAAATATTCCTTTGGTCCGCAAAATATCAGTGCCACGCCGGGCCAATAGGTTTCTAAGCCAATCTTCGAGTTGTTCGGAATCGAGTTCGGTATCGCATCTCAAAGAAACACTAGTGATCCCGGTATCATCAATGTGGCTGTGATCATGGTGGTTAGCAATGGGTTCAAGCTGGACCTCTATTCGGTCAAGATCAAAGCTATACCTATTCAGCACATCCGCTACGGATATATTTGAATGATTTACACGCGTTATGATCGCGAAGGGGTTTAACTGTCTTAGCCGTGTTTCAATTTCTTCCAGGCGTTCCGTTGCATCGCCTGCCTTGTTCAGGAGTAGATAATCGCTGAATGAAATTTGATCCGACGCGTCCCTTCCTTTGGTTAGCTGATCAAGGATATGGACCGCATCCACTACGCAAATAACCGAATCTAGACGACATTGCGTTCCAATTACTTGATCCACGACCAAGGTCTGGATCACCGGGCTAGGGTTGGCGAGGCCAGTGGTCTCTATGATAATTCCGCTAACTCCACTACGTTCTGCAAGTAATTTGCGCAAACTCTGGATGAGATCCCCCCTGACTACGCAGCAGATGCATCCACTCGAGAGCTCTATTAGCTCTTCTTCTCCGGCCCTGATTAGTTCACCGTCGATGCCAATATCGCCAAACTCATTGACGATAATAGCGAATTGTTTTCCGGTAATTTCGCCTAAAATCCGGTTGATTAAGGTGGTTTTACCGGCGCCTAAATAACCCGTGATAACAGTGACAGGAACACGATCGTCAGATCTACTTGAGCGATCATCCACGGTTTAGGTCCATGGCATCAGCGAAACATGGATCACATCCCCGCTACCGCCCACTGCATTGATAGCGTTGTGCGCATCCTTTAGCCCGTATCGGTGGGTAGTAATTTTGCTGATGTCATAGCGGTCAGAATTGAGTTGTTTTAGGGCCAATTCACAGCTTTCGAAATTATGGCCACGCGCTGCTTTTACGGTGATGTATTTGTTGCCTATCTTGCCGAGTGGGAAGTTAGGGAAGTCGGGTACATCTTCACCTTGGATTTGCAGTGTACCACCTTTGCGCTTAAGTGCTTCAATACCGAGCAAAACCGGTATAGTTCCGGCACCGGCGGTACAGTCTAGTGAAACATCAACGCCCGCGCCGCCGGTCACTTCCATAATTGTTTCGAGTGGGTCTTCCTCTTCCACATTGATGACCACATCGGCGCCTAGGTCCTTGGCGACCGCCAGGCGTTTGGTGTCTTTTGCCGTACCGGTGACGATAATCAGTGATGCTCCCGCGGTTTTGGAAGCAATGGTATTGCACAGGCCTTGTTGGCCCGGTCCCTGAATAAGCACGCGGCTGTTGTAGCCAACACCACAATCGAACAACGCCCATTGAATACCGTTAGCCATTGGTGTGACCACACCGGCATGTTCTGCTGAAAGCCCGTTAGGGACTTTGTGGAGCACTGAATTCCACGGCAGGTACATATATTCAGCAAACCCGCCAAACAAATGCGGCGCCCGCTCTGCTAGAGTATAGCCAAAGCGAAGACCTTCAGGATAGCGGCGCCAGTCGGTGTACATGCATAGCCGGTATTCGCCGGCGTGGCACCATTCGCAGTCCATGCAACCCACATAATGCTCGGCAAATACCAGGTCTCCCTCTTTGAGGCCGCGGCGTTCCTGAAATATTTTGCCAGCCTTAGCGATATAACCGATATTTTCGTGTCCCATAATCACTGGGCCCTCGAATGGCGGCTTTGAATAGAACTTGACGTCAGTGCCACAAATACCTGCCACTTCCACTTTCAAGAGGGCTGCCTCAGGCGGAATATCCGGCATGTTGTATTCGCGAAATTCCGTGGTTTGTGGTGCCGTGCGTACAGCGGCTGTTATTTTATCTGCCACGTTCATCTCTCCTGTTTCTTCGTTTTATCTTTACCAATCCATTTTCTAAGCCAGCCACCAACATCGGTACCCAAGGAGTTGCCGGGGGAGGAAGTGGGTTAGTATGGCGTTACTTATGTGTTTCGACCTTGATGTACCAAAGCGCTAATTTTCGGGCAAGAATGAAGCCGCGCATAATATAGTATGGTAGGGATTTCGCTAATAAGTACAATGATACGGCGTGGGTCGAATGCCATCAAGGTGACAGTATGTTCAGACGCCTCGAACCAATAAAGAGCTCGCTTATAGATATTAAGCGTGTCGAAATGCTGGTGCGCGAACGGTTTATAATCAGAGAGAACGAAATCATTTTGGTGTCGCAAGATCCCGGTACTAAACCAGGCTTTCCACCTCTTGAGACTAATGTAATTTTCTTCAAAGCAGAGACCCGTTATCGGTTCAAGATATTTTTGCCAATTATTGAAGTCGGTAATTCGGACTTGCCGGTCCGCTGGCTTTTGCCCTCTCTGGAAGACATTGGTGAAGGGGGATGTTGTTAAGCCTGCAATAGCCGGTAATTTTCAAATCATCGACTCGGCCACTTGTACGGCGGGAGGCGATGTTTATGCATCCGCCTAATTTTGTTAAATAACCACGCAACTGGTCCTGCCAATGGAATATTATACATTTCTACTACCGTTGCGCAGCGCTACGGTTACCGATCAACCGCTGGATCATACTAATGATAGAATTACCTACTCCCTTCATTCGCGAGGACCTGGCGACGGCGCGAGAAAGGGCATGGGACCGGTTGTGTTTGCCTGGAACTTGGTGGTCAGGTGCGGAACGTCGTGCCATAGCCCAAGAAGCCCGGAATGCCGCACATTGCAAAT
>CAYZMI010000038.1:6014-7088 GCA_964479475.1 uncultured Rhodospirillaceae bacterium
GGTGCGGAACGTCGTGCCATAGCCCAAGAAGCCCGGAATGCCGCACATTGCAAATTATGCAGTAAGCGAAAGGAAGCCCTCTCACCATACACAATCAATGGCGCACACGATTCAGGGAGTGCATTATCTGACACTGTGATAGAGGTAATCCATCGAATTTCCTCCGACAGTGGTCGAATTCAGAAGGTTTGGTTTGAGGAGATCATGGCTGCCGGACTGACCGATGCAGCATACACAGAAATTATCGGTATTATCTCCACCCTCATCGCTCTCGATACATTTGACTATGCCCTGGGGTTACCCCAAAGGCCGCTGCCGCCAGCTGGCCTCGGCGAGCCAACTCGTCACCGTCCAAAAGGTGCCCGCAAAACCATTGCTTGGGTTCCGACCCTTATGCCAGAAGACGTTGTGGTCGAAGATCCGGATCCCTATAAGGGTTTTGACCCTATAAACATCCATTTTGCGATGAGTCTCGTGCCAGAGGAGGTGGCGGGGTTTTTTGAGCTTGATCAAACCCTTTATCTTCCCCAAGCGGCAATTCGCGATCTAAATAATGAATACAGGGTGCTGACGCATAGCCAACTGGAACTCATTGCTGCCCGAGTAGCGGCCCTAAACCAATGTTTCTACTGAACGGCAAGCCACGCGGTGGTGCTCCGTGCGAGCGCCCAAACAAAAGGCGAAAATTATGATCTAGATATCGTGATCGGACACGGTGAGGGCAAAACAGGTGTGGACCAAGGCGACCTATTGTTGGCTTATTCCGATGCCGTGATTGCCAATGATGATTTGACGTTGTCTCGTATTCGAGAGGAGCTGGTAAAGCAGCTTGGTAAAGAAGCTTTGGTTGATGCTGCCGGAACGGTTGCTTCGTTCAACGCAGTTGTCCGTGTGGCTGATGCAACAGGTATTCCCCTCGATGAATTCAAAAAGGGACCGGCCCTTGAAATTATGGATACACTTGGAATCAACGAATTTTCACTCAGCAAGTAAATTTGGACGAATTTCATCGGCGATGAGATCAATGGCCGCTAGCCGGTCAGGTCCTAAGGATTGGTATAAAACGGGTGTTTT
>CAYZMI010000038.1:7188-15411 GCA_964479475.1 uncultured Rhodospirillaceae bacterium
CGCTTGAAACCTCTTGCTTCTGCTTTTTGTGCAACCGCTCGGTTTTCTGCCGTGGATGAAATGCTATAAAGGCCGATATCCAAACCTTCAAATGAAGCGTCTGCCATCTGTTCTCTCCATGATTTTTACACCCGGCAGCGCGATCTATACAGAGTGTAAAATTTAACGATCTATTTGGATCAAACCCATTCAGCGATCCATCACATAAGACACCTTATAAATCTCTTATATTTGGATCTAATTCTCAACCGGTATGGGTTAATTTATAAACTGGTCGGCACCGGCCCAAATTACCTTTTGGCTTAGTATTCAATATATTTGCAAGATGTTGGGCCAATTGTTGCTGGAGGCGCTATTTCCCATCATTGTTTACGTATCGATGCCCTCCAAGAATTCAATCACTTTTTGTGGTGCATTTTCTTCGGTTTGATTTTCTACCGGTATATCCCAGTAATCTGAACCACTGAGACATTCCTCTAAGTATCGTGCCGCAGAGGTAGCGTGGAAGGAATCATTTCCCGGAACTATGAGGCTGGGAATATCCAAAATCATTAGTTCCTCGGGCTCGGCACCAGGTGCAGTATCACGGTCGATTAGGTTCCGAACCATAGCATTTGCGGTCAGTAGATATTGCGCTTGATCTTGGTCCACGTACGCTTCAGCGAAAATTTCGGAATTTCGGATGGGTTGGCCCCAGGGTCCGCCACGTGGATCTGCCGAGAAATTTTTATCGTGGCTTCGCACCAGATCGACTACGGCCTGGAGGCCGTTTTCTTCAACGAATGCGAGGTGGCGTGCAAAGCGCTGATGACTGCTAATGCGATATTTAGCCCCGCCTACTGGCCAATAATGTATCATCGAGAGAGTACGCTCGGGCAGTGCTACACCAAAGGCTGCGACTGGAGAACATCCCATGCAGCCCCCCATAATGTGCGCTTTATCAATACCCAGCGCATCCAGTAATCCTGCGCCCTGGCGTACATAGTGACGCCAAGTAATAGGTTCGACGCGGCCACCGGAATGGCCGTTTTCCCGTCGGTCGAATAAGACACAAGTGTAAGTGTTAGGTAATTTGTCCAGCAACTTTATACGTTTATAGATACCCAGGTCCGTCCATTGCTCAATTCGGGCATCGAATCCACCGGGCGCATACATTAATATCGGCGGGCCGTCGCCCTTAATTTCGTATCGCGTCTCTATTCCATCGGCTTCTGTGAAGGGCATGATCCTAGTCTTCGCAGTTGTTATAATTCACGATCCATTGACAAAACGTTACCAATGTATTTCAAACACATTCGCCAAGAAAATCCCATTAGGATGACCGCGGAAATCTTTCGGATACAGGGATTTTTTATATGTATTGGCCGAAAACACAAGAATCCTAATGCAATTGTATTTACACTTGCACTAGGAGCCGCCCCGCCGGTTGTGCGTAGGCGATAAAAGTAAAAGAGGAGAGGTAACATGTCGCTTCGCCCAGAAGTGAATGAATTACTAACCCAAACCGACAAAGGATCGCCCATGGGCGAACTATTCCGGCAATATTGGATACCGGCTTTATTAGCCAGTGAATTGCCGGAGAACGATTGTTCGCCGGTTCGTTGCGAGCTTCTCGGCGAAAAAATGATAGCATTTCGCGATAGCGAAGGACGCTATGGGTTGATTGAAGAATTTTGCGCACACAGGCGGGTTTCTTTGTGGTTTGCACGGAACGAAGATTGCGGGCTACGGTGCCCCTATCACGGTTGGAAGTTCGATGTGGAAGGCAATTGCGTTGATATCCCATCGGAGCCCCAGGAAAGTGACTTCCGAGAACAGATCAAGCTGGATGCCTATCCGCTGATCAAAGTGGGGGACATATTGTGGACCCACATGGGCGATCCGGCCAACCGACCACCTGAGCCTGAGTGGGAATTTGCAATAGTTCCAGCAAAGCAGACCGTATCCACTAAACGGCTGCAGGAATGTAACTGGTTGCAGGCTTTGGAGGGGGGTATCGATTCGAGCCACGTTTCATTCTTACACTCCCAAGAGCTCGAACGCGATCCGTTGTTCAAGGGGGCTAAAGCCAATAATTACAATAAGGGTGATCTCAAGCCTTATTTCGAAGTGGCGCCATCCGACGGCGGACTTTATATCGGTGCTCGCCGCAATGCCGAGGACGGGAAGTATTACTGGCGGATTACACAATGGGTCATGCCGTGCTTTACGATGATTCCGCCGCGTGCCGATCATCCGCAACACGGACATTTTTGGGTACCTATAAACGACCATAGTTGCTGGACCTGGAGTTATGACTACCATCCTACCCGGGTACTTACCGACACCGAACGCCAGGCATGTCTGGATGGGAAGGGTGTTCATGCTGCGGTGATACCTGGAACGTTTGTCCCGGTACAAAACAGCGCTAACGACTACTTGATGGATCGCGAGGCACAAAAGCGTGGGGAGTCGTATTCAGGGATTGCTGGGTTCGCAATGCAGGACGGCAGCCTGCAAGAATCCATGGGTCCAATAATCGACCGGTCGAAGGAAAATTTAGTGCAGACCGATTACGGCATTGTGTTAACTAGAAATCGGTTGCGCCGAGCCGCAATGGATCTGCGCGATAAGGGTATCATGCCTCCAGGTCGCGATCCCGAACATATGAGAGTTCGTTCTATAGCGGTGGTGCTAGATCCAGAACTAAACTACGCCCAGGCTTGCCAGGAAGACATGGTCGCAGCGGAAGGAAAAATACGTGCTACGGTTTAAGATCGGGCGTTCGCACGTAGAGACTAACCTCCAAATAAGGGTTTCTTCCTCGATCTGAGAATTGAATTCGTGATTTTCGGTATCCGAAAGGCATCTTAAGTCCGTCTCGAATGTCGGGAAGTTAGGTTGCTCCGGCGCGATGGCATTTTTATAAGTTTATATTGGTAACCTCAGCGTCATAAGGGGGCGGCACGCAATGGACAACACAAATAACCCCACCAAAGATCCAGTATTTTTGCACGACAATTACCTAGCTTGGTGCGAGGCGCAGCCGGTCCCGGTAATTGATAATTTCGGTATTGATTTGATGAAAATAGAAACCCAACCGTGGGATTTGTACGGAATGAATGGCGCCGTATGTCTTATGAAGGGACGGGATGATTTTGTCTCAGTATTTTGTTTTGACCTTCCTGCCGGATCCAAGTCCCGTGAGGTTCATCACCTTTATGAGGAAATCGTGTATGTCATGGACGGTTACGGCTCCACCCAAATCATCATGCCAAACGGGGAGAAACAATCGTTTGAGTGGGGGCGCAATTCGCTATTCTCCGTTCCTCTTAACGCTCAATATCAACATTTTAACGGGTCGGGTACGGAACCGGCGCGGCTCGCGTCAATCCATAATTTCCCATTTCTGATCAAATTGTTTCGTAACGAAGAATTTATTTTTAATACTGAGGGGGATTTTTCCGCACGGCTCGGCCCTAACGGGTATTTTCAGGGCGATGGACAAATGATTGAAATCCGACCTGGTCGCCATCAGTGGGAAACCAATTTTGTCGCTGACATTACTAACTTTGAACTGAAGAGTTGGGCTGAGCGCGGCAAGGGTTCGTCCAGCTTGCGCTGGGTGCTGTCCGATAGCACGCTTGGGTGCCACACCTCCCAGATCGTTCCCGGCACCTATAAAAAGGCACACCGCCACACCTGTGGTACGAATGTTTTTACTATTGATGGATCGGGTTACTCAATGCTGTGGTATGAAGGCAAAGAGGACGAGATGGTGCGGGTAGATTGGGACCACGGTGTGTTGGTAACTCCGCCTGAACAAATGTTTCACCAACATTTCAACACCGGCGGAACACCATCACGCTATCTCGCAGTTCAGTTTGGCACGGTCCGCTATCCAATGACGTCTGCGAAACTCGACAAATGGACCTCTAAGAACGATTTGTCTGTCAAGGAAGGTGGAAATCAGATCGAATATGAAGATCAGCCCCCTCATTTGCACAAAATTTGGCTGGATGAGATTGATAAGATTGGTATTAATTCCGAGATGGGTGAAATTTTCAATGAGGAAGCAATTCGGGCCGCTGATTAAATTTGATGTGCTCTCCTCCTGAAAAGGGGTTCATAAAAGAAATACGCATCAAAGGACAGATGATTTTTTTACAGAAAAGTTCACCCTATGCGCCACCTTCAAACTGGTCTCACTTTACATGATCCCGCCCGCGCAACGCCTGGCTACACGCTGTTCAGTAGCTTAGGAACAAAGACGGCGCAGCTGGTAAACTTAAGTGGCGATGTAGTTCACCAATGGAACTTGCCTGGTTATATCGGTTTGTATGGATATTTGCTCACCAATGGCAATTTGTTTGCTGGCGTGCAGACCTCCAAGGGCCCCGGATTACGTGGTGCGGGAGGCCATCTTATTGAACTCGATTGGGACAGCAATTTGGTCTGGGAACATGTCAATCACGCCCATCATCACGATCAACGGCGGTTAGATAACGGAAACACCCTCTATCCGTATTCTAAGCTCTTACCAGCCGAAGTGGCTGCGCTTGTGCCGGGCGGCGTTGGTGGATCTGAGCTGTCAGAAGGAATGTATGGCGACGTCATCTGTGAAATTGACCCCGATGGTAAAAAGGTATGGGAATGGGAGGCGGCAGCTTGCGAGCAGATGTATGAGTTCCCTCTCAACCCAGTTTGCTCTCGGGTCGAGTTTAGCCACGCCAATTCGTTAATGCCGTTAGATGGCGGCGATGTGCTGGTTAATTTTCGTTACAACCACCTAATGGCAATAATAGACCGTAAAACCAAGAATTTTTCCTGGACCCATTGTGATCTCTCTTTAGGCCAACAGCATAATGTTCAAAAATTGGACAACGGAAATATCCTATTCTTTGCTAACGGCGCCAACGTGCTATATGGCGGGCCGACTGCGGGATCACGGATTATAGAGCTTAATCCCGCCACCAAGGAAATTGTCTGGGAGTATAAGGGTGATCCCACAGTGACGTTCTTTAGCTGGTTCATTAGCGGAGCCCAGCGGCTTGCTTCGGGCAACACACTCATCTGTGAAGGTGCATGGGGTAGGTTATTCGAGGTGACACCGGAGGGAGACATAGTGTGGGAATATATCAATCCTAATTTTTCAGAAGATCACCCTAACTTTAAAGGGCATAACTACGTCTTTCGGGCCTACCGGTATACCGCTAACTCGGCTGAAATCGGTGGGCGTCTAGGATAGAAGTATGAGACTGCTTCATTGCTCCGGATCTGGGGTATAGTCCGACCAACCGTATTGAATGGTATTAGAAGTTTCACCGAATAAGGTCGGCGAGGCACCAGTAGGGAGAAATAAATGAACAAACTCGCGCTTAGTATTGCGTCGACTGATTACGATCATTTTCGGGATTTTCGTACCGGCGATGTCCGCGCTGAAGGAATTGACCATAGCTGGTCGATGATGTCCCACCATGAGGTTTTTGCACGCTTTACCGCTAATCGTGAGTGGGATGTAGCAGAGTTGAGCCTTGCCAAATTTACTGCGCAAGTGACTCGGGACGATAGTGATATTATCGGTTTACCAGTTGTCTGTTCACGATTGTTCCGTTTCTCCTCCTTCTATGTGAACAAAAACAGCAATGTCAAAACCGTAGAGGATTTGAGAGGAAAGCGGATTGGCTCTCCCGAATGGGCCCATTCTGCTGCGGTTTATATGCGAGGTTGGATGCACAACGAATGCGGTGTCAAATTGCCTGACGTGCGATGGTATCAGGCGGGCGCCAATGCACCCGGTCGGGTCGAAAAGGTAGAGCTCAGTTTACCGGAGGGCGTCGAGATTACCCGAATTCCCGATAAATCTCTGTCTGAACTATTGGCTAGTGGAGAGATCGATTGCGCAATAATTGCGCGACCTCCCACCTGCTTTCTTGAAGGACATCCCGACGTGGTTAGGTTGTTTCCAAATTATCTCGAGATGGAAGAGGAATATTACACGCGCACTCGAGTGTGGCCCATAATGCACATTATCGCCATGCAGAAACATATTCTTGACGAAAACCCTTGGGTCGCGCGCAATTTACTCAATGCCTTTAACGAATCCAAACGGCGCAGCGTCGAGCGTTTGTTGGATCCCGCTGTATCGCGCTATCCACTAGCTTGGGTGCCAACTTATGCGCGAAAGATGCAAGAAATTTTTGGCGACGACCCCTATCCGTTTGGCATTGAAGAAAATCGTGAAACTTGGGAGCAGATGCTGCTGTATACATATCAGCAGGGGATTGCGCACAAACACGTGGCTCCCGAAGACATTTTTCCTGAGGGAATTATGACTAGCGTTGTGGTGTAGCGGTTTAATCTGCCATCTGGTCGGGATAGCAGAATTTAGCTTGCCGCGATGCTATGTTCCATTGTCTCCCGAAGTTCTTCCGTGACAATAGGCTCTAAGTCAAACCACCGTGTCCACGCCGGTGGGCCTTGGTGGAGAAGCATGCCGAGGCCATTGATGGCTTGATTCCCACGCGCCCGCGCCAACGCTAGGAATGGGGACTCCAGGGGGGTATAAATTATGTCATAGGCGATTGCGGATTGGGGGAGGGCGTTGAGCTTCAGATCAAGAGCCTTTTCACCTACCATGCCTTGATTTGTCACGTTGACTACCATCGTGACACCAGATAACGCTTCATGACGGGCCTCCCAACGCATTACGTCTATTGGTCCACCGAATTCATTGGCGAGGGTTTTAGCCCGGTCGTGCGAGCGATTGACTAGTCGGATTTCCGGTACCCCCTCTTGCAGGAGCGCGTAGCATACGGCACGCCCACCCCCGCCCGCGCCGATTACCGCAACAGGGCCATCATTCCCTCGCCAGTTGGGCGCCAATTGCTTGAGATTTCCCAAAAAACCGAGCCAGTCGTTATTGGTTCCGAAAAGCGTACCATCTTCGCCTACGATGACGCAGCTGATTGCGCCTATTTTCCCTGCTACGTCGTCTACTTCATCAACAATATCCATGGCATCCAGTTTGTGCGGGATGGTTAGGTTACATCCCGAAAACCCTAACGGGTGCAGGGCTCTAAGAGCTGGGCCAAGCTCTCCAGGTTTAATCGCGAAATATACGTAGGTGCCTTCAAGCCCCTGTTGCTTCATCCAGTAATTATGCATTAGCGGGGAGCGAGAATGCATGACTGGCCAGCCCATTACGCCGGCCATGCAAAATTTTTTAGGAATCGTCATTGTATGTATTTTTGGTTAAGCCAGATTAATTTAAGACAAAACTAACTTTGGTCTTCGTATTTGGCGCTGAAATGGTTCCAGGTGCGCATGAACAAGCTCTCAGTCCAGAGCTTTTCACGGCACAAATCGAGCTCAGCTTGACTGAAAGCATACGGTTCACCTACCTGATGCGCGAGATATTGCCGCTCGGAATTCTCTTCCAAATAGTTGAGCAGCACAAAGGCATCTATGATGGTCTTTCCTGTCGTTACGACACCATGGGCTTTCATTAACGCGGCTGGGCGGTCATCCAATGTGTCCGTCAGTCGCTGAGCCATTTGGGTATTGTTAATGGAATCCGGTGAATCTAGCACAGGTAACGGATGGACTAGCGAACCCTGTGCATAAACGGGTAAATATTCTTGGCCCGCGGTTGATAAAACAGTCGACCATTTCGGGTGGCAATGAATAGCCGCATCTATATCGGGTCTCGCCTTGTAGATCCCCGCATGTAAATGGAACTCCAACGGTGGTTTGCCATCGCCCTCTATGACGTTGCCGTCAAAGTCGATGGTCACGATTTCATTTTCAGTCAATCGGCTGCGTTGGCAATTGCCTATATTGATTAGCATGCAATCGCCCTCTAGTCGCGTGCTAGCGTGTCCGTTGTAATCCATAATGCCCGAGCGCTCGAGCATGCGGATACATTGGACTAGTTTTTTCTTTATCTCAGCGATCCCGTCCATAAATATTTCCTCGTGCCGACCTTACGTCAGATATGCGTAAAGACAGCATGGAATGGACTATTTTGCAAAACCATACTTACTGCGACATTTGGCCAGACGCCCTCTGGATTTGGTCCAAAATGTTACTTATCCTGTTGGTGACGAGATCTTTTAGATCAATGTCACGTATGAATGGTGGAATTTGGGACAATCAGTAACATGGTATTAGAATTTCGCGATGCGATTGCGGCTCAGCGGGATGCCGGACAATTACGTGACATCGACCGGCCCGTTGATATCC
>CAYZMI010000038.1:15511-19625 GCA_964479475.1 uncultured Rhodospirillaceae bacterium
GCGGCTCAGCGGGATGCCGGACAATTACGTGACATCGACCGGCCCGTTGATATCCGCTACCTCGGCACACTGATCGAGGATTCTGAGACAGCTTTGCTGTTTAATAACGTAGCTGGTTACGACATACCTGTCGTTGCCGGGATAATGAATAGTAAAGAACGTATGGCGCTGGCCTATGGTTGTGCTTTTCAAGAGATCCAGGGCAAATTGCGTGAAGGTGTCGCCCGACCAATTCCACATGAGTTTGTGAATACCGGTGCTGCGCGTGAGGTATGCTACCAGACTGGCGATGACGTGGATTTGTTTTCCCTCCCGGTTCCTTTGTTCGCGCAACTTGATGGTGGTCCTATGATCACCGCTGGTGTGACGATTGCATCCGACGGTGTGGGTGGGCTTAACGCCGGCGTATATCGGTATTTGATCCGCGAAAAAAATCTCACCGGCATCGATTTAGTGACACCTAACGATTTACGGCGCATCGCCGAGCAAAATACAATCGACGGCAAACCGACTCCGATTTCTATCAGCATTGGGACCCACCCAGCAATTACTCTTGCGACGACTTTTCGGCCACCGCGTGGGGTGGATGAGATCGATATTGCTGGTGGGGTATTAGGCGAGCCGGTGCAGCTGACACCCTGCGCTAGCGTCGACGTGCCATGCGTGGCCGATGCAGAGATTGTGTTGGAGGCTGAGATCCTACCGACCGGTTGGACCAAACCGGAGGGGCGATTTGGTGAGTTTACTCGTATTATGGGGGCGCTTCACTGGAACCCGCAGGTTCGCGTCAAGGCGATCTATACTCGAAAGAACCCTATTTTTTGGGCGTTGCATATGCCCTGGGAAGTGTCATGGCTTTCGGCAGTCATTCAAGAGGCTTCACTGCGGCAATCTCTGCACGAAGCTAATATCGACGTTAGTGCAATTAATATTACACCTGGTGGCACGTGTTTTTTTCACGCGGTCATTGCTGTTAGTGGACGCGTAGGTGAGGGCAAACAAACTATTCACGCTGCTCTTGCCGCTGACGACTTCAAACAGGTCATTGTGGTTGATAATGATATCGACGTATTCAATCCGCTGGAGGTTGAATGGGCAGTGGCGACACGGGTTCAAGCGGATACCGACGTTGTTATTACGTCGGGTATGCGGAGCAAGCCTCTTGATCCGAGTGTCACGTTAGTTACAGGCCGTATGCCAACTACCGCGAAGATGGGGATCGATGCGACGATGTCGCCGGATATTCCCCGCGCCCGTTTCGAGAGAATTTCTTATGCCTTTGCAGATGAGGTGGATACTGCCGCTTATCTGGATGCGGTTGGCGGTACAATCGATGTTCCAAAAGAGTGCGACATTGATGCGCTGGCTGCTGAAATTCGGTCTATCGTGGATGGGGAACCCACTTACTATTCCAATTTGCTTAAGCAATTTTGGTCAATGGGATCCATGAATGTGAACCGGGCTTTAGGCAGGTTGCATGAAACAGGTGATCTCTGGCAAGACGAGGATGGCCGGATTTGCTTAAATAATTCGCCCGCCGCTGCCGTGCCACCGGCGAAGAAGCTTACAAATCGCCTCGGGTGAATACGCTCCTAAGGTTGGAGCACAATCTTCCCAAAATAATCTCGGTCAATAAGTTGCTGGATTGCGGCGCCAGTTTCCGATACTGGGCGTACCGCGTGGATGACCGGTTTTATCTCTCCGTCGGTGACCATGCGCATAATCTTGGTTTGATCAGCGGGGGTCCATGCATTGCAGCCAACGATGCTAATTTCATAGGTCCAGATATAACGGACATCGGTTTCTATGGCGTAGCCCGCGGTGGCACCACAGGTCAGCATTCGGCCTTCAGGATGGATAATTTTTAGACATTCAACCCAGGTGTCTCCACCGATATAGTTAACCACCACATTGACCCCTCCACCTTCACCCATACGGGGTTTGCCATATCGTTCATATACCCAGTCTCGGATATTCTGCTCGGCCGTGTTAATTAAGTGGTCTGCGCCGAGGTCTCGAAGACGCTCCAACTTCCAATGAGCGCTGCTGCAAGCAATAACCTCACAGCCCGCAGCGTGCGCCAGCTGCACGCAGGCTGTGCCGACACCACCAGCGGCTCCTAACACCAAAACGGTTTCGCCTTTTGCAACTTTACCGCGTGTTGTCATCATGCGAAGCGCAGTACCGTATGCCACCGGGAGGCTTGCTGCCTCCACATCGCCCAGATTATTGGGAATCGGTATCATGTAGTCCGCCGGAACACGCACAAGCTCGCAACATCCACCGAGCCGGCTTTCGCCAATCATACCCTCACCCTTAATCAGTGGGTACAGACTTACACGGTCTCCTGGGGTCCATTTATTTTTATCGACGTTACCACCAATTTCGACAATCTCGCCAGCGATGTCACCCCCAGGTATCATGGGTAATGGCGTGTGGAGCGCTGTAGTCTTCCCCAATATCATAGGCTCAAAACCATTGAGCGCCACGGCGTTTACTTTGACGAGGCAGTCGTCCGAACCTATTACGGGATCGGGAAAGTCCTCATATTTAATATTGCTGGTTGGGCCATGCTCATGGAAGACCGCTGCCTTCATGCTTTCCTCCGCCTATTTTCTCATGACCTTAACAGGCTGCTATCGAAATTTCATCCTATAGCTACCCCATTTAACTTGAGCCACGCGCTATTCTAAGCAAGAATTTTACGTCTTATTAGAGCAGTACCGAGAGTGATAAATCTAATGGCACCGAAAAATTTGGGCGACTTGATCGATCGTAGTGTTGACCCCGACCGGATCGTAGTTATCGATTTGTATGATGCCACTAACCCTCGCACTTTTACCTATGGTCGTTTTGCGGCGCGTATAGATGCTGTGGCAAGATCTATTCGTGCACGCGGCCTTCAACAGGGTGATGCGGTTGCTATTCTCGCTGCCAACAGTACGGATTATTTATGTACATATTACGGAGTGATGCGGGCCGGCATGGTGGCGGTGCCACTCAACTACAAGTTTCCTACTGAAACCATCCATTACATGCTGGATGATTGTGGTGCAAAGCTAATTTATGCGGATTATGAACGGTCGGTCCATTGCCCAGAGGGATTGCCTTTAATTCAGTTTGATGATGGCGGCGCTAATGGGTTCGAAGCGTCTTTGGATGTGGGTTGGTTCGATTGTGTCGAAACTGATGACGACGATATTGGCATGATTCTCTATACATCAGGCTCCACCGGTCGGCCCAAGGGTGTGCCGCTTACCCACGCAGGTCAGCTTTGGGTAATAAAAAATATTGTAGGAGATGGGAGTACGCTCAGCCGGCACCGCTTTCTGGTCGCGGCGCCACTCTATCATATGAATGGGCTCTTGATGTCCAAGATTGTCGCTGCCAGTCAAGCAAGTGAAGTCCTCATGCCACAATTTAACGCGGGAAATTATATCAAGGCGATAGCGGAATATCGCTGTACATACCTAACTTCTGTGCCCACTATGGTCGCGTTAGTGGCCAAGGAAACCGACCTTCTAGAGAAAACCGACCTCAGCTCGGTAGAGAATGTTATGATGGGTTCTGCGCCGCTTACCCAGCCACTCATCGACAAAGTTAAAAATATTTTCCCAGAGACTGCCGTTTATAATGCCTACGGCACAACAGAAGCAGGAGCGGGTACCTTTGGTGCACATCCGGATGGTCGTCCCAAACCCGACATTGCGCTTGGATATCCTGCGCAGGGTGTAGAAGCACGGCTGGTTGATGGGGACCAAATTGATGTCAGTGAAGGTGTGCTGCAGCTCAGAACCCCAGCGCAAATGCCTGGCTATTTAAATTTACCGGATCGTACTTTGCAGGCTGTCTCCGCTGACGGTTGGTATGATACCGGTGACATAATGCGCCGGGATCCTAATGGCTTTTATTTTTTCGTTGGGCGGGCGGACGATATGTTCGTCTGTGGTGGAGAGAATATTTATCCCGGTGAGGTGGAGAAAATGCTGGAGCGCCATCCAAGTATTCATCAGGCCTGTGTCGTCCCGGCCGAAGATACGGTTCGCGGCGAAAAGCCTGTCGCATTTATCGTTGCCGTGCCGGGTGCGTCGATCACTCAGCAGGAGATCAAGAA
>CAYZMI010000038.1:19725-23753 GCA_964479475.1 uncultured Rhodospirillaceae bacterium
ATTTTGCTTCTCCAAGCTGCATTGAATTCCGTAGGTTCACATATGCCTAGGATTTCAAAATAGGCGTTGTTAAACATCATACAGTGATTTGCTGTGCCCATATGATCGCTATGGATACCACGCGGCGTCACAGTAAATCCCAGCTGTGCCATTCGGTCCCGCGCCACATTTAGATCGCGCACCAATATCACGCAGTGATCTATTCCGTCGAATATTCCTGCCATGCTATTTCTTCAGACATTAAATTTATTTGGGCAGCGTAACACATGCCTCTTTGCCTGGTCTCGCTTGTAGAGTTCTTTTAAGATCATCTTATTAGAAGAGTCTTGTATTGGTTCCTAATATGACTTTGTCTGTTAACGAAAAGGCGCTGCGCCGAGAGCTCGACTCGGGCCCGTTTCAACAATTCCTTGGGCTTGAGTTGGTGTCTGCCAACACAACAAAACAAGAGCTGGTATTACGCCTACGATATAAGCCCGAATTTGAACGTTTGCCGGGTACTGGCCAGATTCATGGTGGCGTGACTTCAGCTTTAGTCGATATTGCCGGCGATTTCGCCCTGATCATGTTGTTGGACCGCCCTATCCCAACGATCAATTTGCGTATCGACTATCTCAGTATGGCAGTGAATACTGATCTTATCGCGACCGCACAAGTAGTGCGTGCTGGAAGAAGCATTGGCGTTGTGGACGTAACCATCACGGATACTTCCGACAAAAAAATTGCCGTCGGCCGGGGTTGCTACAGCACGCTAAATCATTAAGTTTTCACGTGTTTCGTCCGGGCGGTGGCGCTGTTAGGGTCGGAACTCCAAGGTTGATTATTGAGTTAATAGGAAATGACCGATGAGCAAGGAAATCTCAAATATTGGATTCGTTGGTTGTACATTCAGTCCTGCATCCGGCCTTGAGACGGCATGCCATCACGCTGAACGCCGGGAAGTTGTAATCAATGGTAACCGGGTTAGGACCGTCGATATTCATGCCCATTGTGCGGTACCTGAAGCACTTGCGGTATTAGGCCGAGATTGCGAAAAATCGGCACTTCTGATGGCGAATTCGACGGAACGTCTTGCGGCAATGGATGCGCAAGGGATCGACGTGGCCGCACTCAGCATCAATCCTTATTGGTATGACGAAGATCGCGATCCTGCCTCCAGATTAATAAAAATACAAAATGAGGCACTTGCTGAGATTTGCGGGGACACTCCTGATCGCTTTGTTGCCTTTGCGACAGTTGCTTTGCAGTATCCCGATTTAGCCGTTGAGCAAATAGAATATGCGGCAAGGAGCTTAGGGTTGCGTGGTGTGAGCGTCGGTTGCTCAGTCGCGGGAGAGGAACTCGCCAATGACAGATTTCACCCTGTCTGGGCTAAGTGTGAAGAGCTTGATCTTCTCATTTTTATGCATCCCATGGGTTCCGCGGAACTTAACGCGAGTGGGCGACTATCAGGAAGTGGGGTGCTCGCTAATACCATTGGTAACCCGTTGGAGACCACGATTGCGTTGTCTCATCTCATATTTGAAGGCACGCTAGACCGTTTTCCTGGTCTTAAAATTTGCGCTGTCCACGGTGGCGGTTATTTGCCATCTTATGCCCATCGTTCGGACGCGGTATGCCGTACTTTTCCCGAACGGGTGGGTTCATTGCCCAAAAAATTACCCACATCTTACCTTAAGGATGGCCAGCTTTTCTTTGACACCATTGTGTTCGATCCGGAGGCGTTACGTCATTTGATTGCAGAGACCGGAACAGGCCAAATTATGATGGGTACTGACTATCCCTACGGCTGGACCAGCACCGAAGTGGATTTAGTTCTTAACCTGCCAGGTCTCACCGATGATGAACGTACGGCCATCCTAGGTGGAACTGCAATTAGATTACTGGGTTTGGAAAATTGAGTATTGGACCATAACCTGCTGAAGTTTACCTACTTCTTAGCGCACAACACTAAATAATCATCCTTAAACCTTGGACGGGTGGCTCTGGGTCCAACTGAGTTATGCGTTTACCTTATGGGTTAGAAGAACACAAATGATCGGACCACGACGTTCTTACGACAGGGCGCGTCGTCAGGTGCTGTCGGATCGGTGCATGCCGTATGGAATGACCAGCGCGACACTGATCCGTCCGTGACGCTATCGTAACATTTTAGCATCGAGACCTCATTGGGTTTTTGATATGGAAACCAATACCATTCGTGGTCGGGACGATAAGTAAAGCGGGTGGTCTCGCCCACCCGGTCGTCATAAATTCGATAATTGTTGATATACGGTTGGTCGGCGAAAGATGGCCAAGCGCAGAGTACAAATGGGTATTGCTCCACCGTTTCCATAGGCTTAGCGAGGTTAATTGATACAAATCGCCGCGACATCTTTGCGTCCGCTTCTTCCTCGCTAAAGTTCTGTTCACGCCCAAAGTTTCTCAGGTTTTTTGTGAGGAGTTCCCGACAGCGCAAACGGCCACTATTGTCATTGAGATCGTTATGCACGCGGTTTGAATAATTGGCGTTTACTCCCGGATTTTTTGCATCCTGGTCTTCCGTGCGATCGCCATCATAGTCTTTATCAAAGACGTCATGGTTATAAACCAGCGCATCGGTAGCGTTTGGAAAAAACTCTAGGAGGAGTTTCTCAATTTCGGGATAAAATGTACGCTCTACCTCTGCAGAGTCGTAAAAATTCTGGCACTTTGACTCACAGTAGGCCAGTGACAGCCCCAACTTGTCCATGCATTCCGGACTATTTGGTGAGAGACCTGGGTAGTATTCCTCCAATCGGTGTGCATCGCGCATTATAGTAGGAAAAAATAAATTATATCGTCGATTATTCTCCTCGGCTTTGCGCAGTACGTTAGCCTTGGCTTCCTGCGTCCGATCACGCCACAACATATTAGATCGGACAATGGAGTATGTTGGACGCTCATAAATTGTATAAGCTAACGGAACAGCAATTCCGCCCTCGGGCGCTTCAATCTTGTTTTCTCGTATATAATCCAGGCATTCTTCGTATTCTTGAAACCCAAGGCCCCATTTGGTTTCAATAGGGCCGGGAGGTGATTTTTCCAACATTTCTATGACCCGCCGTCCTTCGCCCTCTGCGTCCAGCTTGAGCGCATCTTCAATTGCTGCTGCGGTACCGGCGTCACCTAATTTATCGAAGGACATATAAGATAATCCACCATGTGCGGCGATAGGTGGTGGTTGGCCGTTCGTCAGTTGGATAGGAGGCACATAAGCGGATGTCTCTGTATCTAACGCAGTGTTTTTAGTTTTCACTCGAATTTTGTTCATAGCATACTCCTGCGCAATAACGTCTGATCGTCGCACACCCGAATTCTGCATACTAGGTTAATTCTAAAAGGCTTTAATTCTACCAAACAATTATGTGTTTGTAATTTACGGTAAGACCGCGACACGGATAGTATGTAACTAGAAACCTCCACCCAAGGCGAATTGTCATGCACAAGATCGAAATTTCGGACAATGTTAAGGAACGTGTTATCAAGCGTCACGGCCGGCTTCATGCGATTAATGCCCTAACGCCGGCGAGGACCGCACTTATCGTTGTAGATATGCAGAATTATTTCATGGCCGATGGCCAGTTGGGCTGTTGTCCCGTTGCGCGTGAAATTGTCCCCAACGTCAATCGGCTTGCGAAATCTCTTCGGGGTGCGGGCGGCCATGTAGTATGGATTCAAAATGCAGCACCTGCGGAAACTCTCCAAAGCTGGGCCAACTTGCACGAATTATATAGTACCCAAAACCGCGATACACGCATGGCCGGGCTGCAAACAGGTTCTGAAGGATATGAGTTATGGGAAACCCTAGATGTTCAGGTGCAAGATAGTCGCGTGGAGAAGACACGTTATAGCGCTTTTATTCGAGGGGCCTCAGACATTGAGAAAAAGCTGCGTGACCAAAATATCGATACGTTAATAATAACCGGGGTTGCAACCAACGTGTGTTGTGAATCTACCGCAAGAGACGCAATGATGCTGGGTTTTCGTACTATCATGGTGGCTGATGC
>CAYZMI010000039.1:0-3139 GCA_964479475.1 uncultured Rhodospirillaceae bacterium
ACACCTGGATCGCTGAAAGCCTCTATCAAGCTTTTGATGAGGCCAAAAATTGGGCTCTTGAACGTCTACGAATTTCCGCTGCCCAACATTCTATGTTGCCATTTATGTTTGCCGATATGGATGAAATCGATGAATTATTCGACGGGGACCCTTGGCCATATGGCATCGAGCCAAACCGTCCGACCTTGGAAGCCTTGATACGGCATTTGCATGAGCAAAGTTTTATCGCTGATAAACCGTGCGTCGAAGATTTATTCGTACCAGTGGAATAATTTGGCGCAAATTTTTTAAGTTCTTTTGTAAAAATTTACACCCAACAATCCAAGTAGAAACGCCACTGACCCTGCAATCATCATAGTCCCGACCAAAAGTGTCACCGACCCAGGGGTGGCAAGCGAGACGAGCTGAGTCAAACCAGCAACGACCAAAAGATAAAAAAAGACGACAATTCCTGAAGCTGTGCCAGCAAGTGTCTCGTCTACGGCAATGGCAATGGCCTGCGCGTGTGGATTGGAAAACCCTTGACCAAATGAAATTATAAGAGAGGTAATGAATAATGATTCGGGCGTGATACCCATGATAGCAACCATGCCAGGCAACGCCAGGGATCCACAAAGAGAAAAGGCCGAACCAAATATTACCTGTTGTTCGCTACTGAAACGATGGGACAGGCGCCCCGCCAGACAATTTGCTGCCATATAGCCCACAGGGCCCAACATAAACCAAAGCCCAAAATCAACTGCTGAAGTGCCGAGTGTCTCAACCATCAAATACACAGCAGAAGCATTGAGCGCGAAGAATACGCCGGAATTGATTGCCGGATTCAGTGCAAAACACACAAACCGAGGGTTGCGAAGTAACAGATAGTACCCGGTAATCACATTAGCTGGCGGCAAGAGATCTTTTGGTTTGGTTTCACCAATGACAATGAAAATTATAATTATGGTCAATACACCAAAGGATGCTGGTACTGCGAGATTGTAGGCCCAACCGAACATATCTGTTAGCCAGCCGCCGAGTGGTGGGCCAAACATAGGCCCAAGCACCATGGCAGCCGTCAGATAGGAGATCATTTTGCCTAAACGCTCCGCACCATAAACATCCCGAGCAATGGCACGGGCCAACACCAAACCACACCCGGCGCCAGCGCCTTGGATCATTCGTCCGATAATTAGCGCTTCGATAGATTGGGCAAATCCTGCCGCCGCCGCGCCGCACGTAAACAATCCTATACCCAATAGTAGAACCGGAAGTCGGCCATAACGATCTGCAAATGTCCCATATAGTGGCGTAGTAGCCGCCATACAAAGCATGGATAGACTAAAAGATAGTTGTGCAGTCTCTGCATCTACACCGAAACTTTGCCGGACGAACGGCAGAACTGGTACAAAAAGATGAATCGAAAGCGGTCCCAAGAGAGAAACCAGAACCAAAGCCGCAAACATGGCTTTTCCCGGTTGTCGGGCAAAGGTTTGATCGGTTGTCAATTGGGGATCCCGTAAACTGGTTTGGTCTTAGGTCTTACCACTAATGCAGAGTTAATTCACCGTGGCATAAATTTTATTTCCGGGCATGATGAAAATAATACGAAGTAAACTCAAAAAAGGCAAAATGGCCATGACGCAATTACCAATTACCGTTTGTTTTTGGAATTATGATCGTACTCTGCCAATGGTGGACAGAAAAATAACGATCGAAGGCTGTAATGCAGAGTTTGATATTCGCCGACCGGAAGACGCATTCCATCGGGCCTTTACCACCGCCGAATATGACGTCACAGAAATTTCATTTAGCCGTTATATGGCACGATATTCCGAAGGTGATGTAGCCTACGATCTTATACCAGTCTTTCCATCACGCGCCTTTCGTCACAGCGCTCTTTTCATTAGAACGGACCGCGGCATAAATCAGCCGGCTGACCTGAAGGGGAAAACGCTGGGTCTCATGGATTTTGAAATGACAGCGGCGTTGGTTGCACGCGGCGCCTTATTTGATGATTTTGAGGTGGCACCTCAGGACATCCGCTGGATTGTCGGTGCCGTAGAAAACACCGGCAAACATATTCCACAAGGTGCAACCAAATCCACCGCACCGGGCATCGAAATTAAGGCAGCACCTTCAGAAAAAACACTCAACAGCATGCTTGCCGCGGGAGAAATTGATGGAATAATTGGCCTTTATGAGCCCTCCTGCATGAAGCTGGGCGCACCCGTTAAACGGCTATTCACAGATTGGCGCCAAGCCGAGCAAGACTATTTTAGGCGCACAGGAATTTTCCCGATCATGCACGCTGTCGCAATTCGAAGAACGCTGTTAGCTGAAAACCCGTGGCTTGCCCGCGCAGTCTTTGATGCCTTTTGCGCCGCCAAGGAAATCGCAATCGGCGAATTACAAGTTCCACAAGCAGCAAAAATCACCCTGCCCTGGGTAGTAGCGGAATACGCCGCAACCGTCGACGTTATGGGCGATGACATTTGGCCTTATGGCTACAATCCTAACAAAAAGGTGATCGAGGCTATGATCCGCTGGTCACAAAATGACGGGTTATTAAATCGACAGATAACCCCGGAAGAGCTCTTCATTCCGGACTTTTTGAATTGCTAACCATACAAAAATTCTATTGGGCGAAAATTGACTTTTTTCGTTTTTGACGGCGGCGTCTCTTAGGTGCCTCATTTGCTTGAAGTTCTTCATTTTCAGCGAGAACAGCGTAACGTTTACGCTGGTATGAAGCGTTGCCGAATTGGGCGGCAAGGCTCATGGCACGGCGCAAATAAAGTCCAGCATCATATTCGTCGGTGAAACCTATAGCACCGTGCATCTGGATTACAGATTTAGTGACCGACAAAACCGCATCTGATGCGCGAGCATTTACCGCCGCGGCAAGAGAACGAAGGCCGTTGCCGGCATCAAATGCACCACAAGCCTGAAACAGGAGGGAGCGGGTGAGTTCAATGGCCATATGGTCGTTTACAGCGCGATGTTGGAGCGCTTGAAAACTACCAATGGGCCGGCCAAATTGTTCCCTAGTTTTCATATAGTCTATAGCAAGATCGAGGGCTTGCTCCATCACACCAAGCATTTCAGCCGACGCCGCAATAAGAAGCCGGTCGTATAAATCGGCCGCAAGCGTCGCACC
>CAYZMI010000039.1:3239-8242 GCA_964479475.1 uncultured Rhodospirillaceae bacterium
TCTGTACCGGTTGCCGCACGCCCTACTCCGATCCCATAGGCACTGACTGCGCTGGCGGCAATAGGCTCGGTGAGCAAGCCTCGTCCTGCCTGTTCCAAAACTAAAGATAGATCATACATACCGAGCCCCAAACCGCCGCTACGTTCCGGCGCGATCAGGGACAGCCAACCAGCAGACGCAATCTCCTTGTGGCGAAGTTGATCAAAACCCGAGCTTGTACCACGCAAAGCGCGATGGGCATCGGGTCCACCAGCTTGATGAACAAGCTTTTCTGCACTCTCTTTTAAGAGTTTTTGTTCGTCGTTAAGTACGAGTTCCATAATGGCCGTCCCAAGCGTCAATGGCCGCTAAATTAAATCTGAGCCCTTACACATCAGATAAGTATATAGAATGGAACCAGTTCGCGCATAGAGAAGCGATAGGAATTTACGTTGCTTCTGGCCCCTCTAAAAATCGGTTAGGATTTTGAAAGGTGGCGTAGATAAGACAACCTTCTTCGGTCCAGGCGTCATGCTTACTACCAGCTGGGCGCCAGGCAAACTGTCCTTTTCTGCAAACCCCTTCGTGATCGATTAGGCTACCATCAAGCACAAAACTTTGTTCTATATCGACATGTTCATGCATTGGCAAACGCGCTCCCGGCTGCCAGCGGAATAGCGCCGTCATCAGCCCGCGGGTTTCGTCTTTGAATAAAATTTTTATTTCGATCCCATCATAGACGGTCTTGTTCCAAGGCAACGACGCCACATCAACATAACGAGTACTCATGGGATCCAGAGAACTATCATCGAAGTTAGGCGTATGGGCCCCATTGGGAGTAAATGTATCGGGCATATCGCGACTCCTCCTAGATTTGAACACACTATAAGTGCAGCTAATGGTGGCGACCACCTTTGTTAGCGGTAAATGTCAAATCAATTTGCCTGCCAGGGGATGCAGTATGTTGCTCATAACAAAATAGAGCGGGCCCTATGATTGCTCAATCAGCGGCATCTTCGCTCAGGAATTTTCTTCCTCCTTGGCCGCACGGATTATAACAATTGCCAGGACTACTAAAATCAAACCACCCACTATATAAAAAGACATCTCCAAACCAAACAATTTGGCGATTGCACCCATTATCACGGGCAAAACCACTGCCGCGATGCGCCCAACCGTGACGCGTAATGCCGCACCCTTTCCCTGTCCAGCCAATCCGGCCGACTGGGCAATGAGCGAAATCTCCATGGATTGGGAAAATCCTGACGCAATTCCTCGGATACCCATGGCAATTAAAAACAGTATATAGAGGCCCAACACACCCGCGATGGGTGCAAAATCAACATCTATGTTGAGAGATCTCAAAAACGTCGATGCGGCTTCCGCATCAATGGAAAAACCACTTTGGCCGATAAGCGGTGTGATCATAATCATAGTCACCCCAACAGCTAAAGACGCATGCAGAATATTTCTAGCGGAATATCTTTTCGCGACGCGCCCTATAAACAAAGCGCCAATACCACCAAATGCGCCCAACACTGAAAACAGGATACCGATCAATGTACCGGATATGCCTATATTGTTGATGTAGACAACATAAAAATTGGACTGCATCGCAACACCAGAATGACGCATGAAAGTAAGTAACATAACTAAAGCAATGGTAGGAATTGCAATAAGGCGCAGCGCATCCAAATAATCTGAAAGGCGTGGCAGCACGTCTTTCACGCGGGTCTTGATGGAGATTGAATTTTCCTTAGCTGTTGGAGCGATATTAGCGATTGCCTTAGGTAGTGCAGCAGCACTGATTAGCGTAAACCCAGCCCAAACACCAAGAAACACAAATGCTGCTTGCGGTCCGGCAAAGTCGTAGACGGTTCCCACAATCGGCGGGCCCAGAAAAGCACCTATGCGAGTCGCCACGGTGAGCCGGCCGGTATAAACCGGTTTGCCCCGCATTACGGTACCGGTAAGCGACTGTGATCCAATCCAACAGGTCATCACCATCAACCCGCCTAGCATCTGGAGAACAATTAAAGCACTGATGAATGGTAATAATGGATAAAGCGGCGGAATAATCATTGCGGCCACAGCAAATATAATGGTTACGCGCCGCGCACCAAATCGATCCATAAGAGAACCACCATGAATGAGCAGGAGCATGGGTAGAAAATGACGAGCGCCAAAAATAATACCCAACATCAGCTCGTCCTGCGTGAGCGAAGCTGCCCAAAGCGGAACCACAACATTGTAAAGGTGAAGCGAACTATTAGAGAACATACCCACCCCATAGACAGCTCCTTGCACGCGCCAAGAAATTTGGGGATCTTCAATTTGAGACATTTGGGTAGTGTAGTGAATAGGTTGTTAAGCAAAAAAGGACAGGATTTAGCCTATAACACTTTCTAAACCCATCAGCCAAATATCCAAAATTTGACTGCCAAACCGAGAAATTCGATTGTTTCTCTTGGGCTGTGTTCGTTCAACTGAAAACAGCGTAGGCAGTCTTACTATAGAATTAAGTAAAGCCAATTTGCCCCGATCAAGCCAAATCCTTTCAGGAAAACGGGAGTTTCGCTATGATGCGGCTTACCTGATAAAACCCATATGGGACATAAAACGATGTTTCTGAAAAATGCATGGTATGCGGCGAGCTGGAGTGAGGACTTACCTGTCAAATCACTGATTGCGAAAACATTTCTTAAAGAGCCAGTTGTTCTTTTCCGCACGGAGGCCGGTATACCCGCTGCGCTTGAGGATCGCTGCTGTCACCGCGGTGCACCCCTGTCTCGAGGCCTTTGCTTGGGAGACGAAATCGAATGTGGATATCACGGGCTTCGGTTCAATTCTGATGGCACATGCGTACATATCCCTGGCCAAAATAACATACCCCCTGGCGCACAAGTACGAAGCTATCCGCTTTGCGAGCGCCATAACGTTGTCTGGATTTGGATGGGAGATGCTTCGAAAGCCGATGAAACCAAGATTCCCGACTATTTTTGGCTGGATGACCCGGCGTGGGTGGCCGCCACTGGAACAATCGCCATGGAAGCTAATTATCAGCTCTTGGTCGATAACCTTCTCGATTTCACTCATGTAACATATTTGCATAAAAATACGATTTCTTCGGATCCGGCCGAGGCTGTTATCCCCGTAAAGGTAGAACGTAGCGCAGAAACCGTAAGTGTTTCGAGATGGATAACTGGACTGGAAGCACCACCGCTATTTGCCAAGGCAGGAGGATTCAACGGCGAGGTTGACCGTTGGCAAACAACCACTTGGCGCGCGCCTTCGACACTTGCCTTTGATGTAGGATGTGCGAGGGCTGGAACCGGAGCGATGGAAGGCAATCGCTCACAAGGAATTTCTATATGGTCGATGCATTTAATTACACCGGAAACTGAAACATCTACTCATTACAACTGGGGTTATGTGCGTAATTTTGCTCTCGATGATCCTCAAATGACCAATCTTCTTCGTGATGGCGCACGCGCCACCTTCATGGAAGATGTGGAAATGATCGAGGCACAACAAAATAATCTAGATGGTGGTTCAGTTGCGGGCATGATTGATATCAACGCTGACAACCCACCAATCCAAATGCGCCGTATTATGGATGATCTCATCGCGGCGGAAACTATTGGTGCCTAGTAATCCAATTCGAAACTTCTCTAGTTTACACTTGTGGAGTTCCTTTTCCCCAAAGACAAACCATCATTCGGTCGGACCGTTCGAGACGTCGTTTTAAAAAATCTCGTGTTTTATTTTGGTTGAAAGATTTATCGCGCGTCCAAACCGCAAGCGTTAAAATAAAAAGCGTGGATAGACCCACCTCTTCCAACTGTCGGCGGCGGCCCTTCGCCGTGAGCCGCGCGGTATCACGTAGCCATTGTATGGTACGTGATAGATCAAAGACCATCGGCACCCAGTGATGAGGGTGCGCCGGATAAAGCTTTTGGTTAATTATCTGAGCAGTGACATTTCGATGCGGTGCAAGTGCGTCAAACCAACGCATCATCAAAATGTGGAGGCGCTCAGGCGCAGGCCTTTGATAAAATGCACGGGGCAGCGGCTCTAACATCGTTTGTATTGCATTTTCAAACCACGCATCAGCTACAGCGTTGAAATCGCGATAGTGTAACCGAATTTCGGCTAAGGAAATCTTCATCCGATTAGCAAGGTCTTGAAATGTCAGGTTGGACCAACCGACTTCTTCTGCCAAGTCAAGTGATTGATTTAAAATACCGATTTTAAGATCCGAGGTGGACGTACGTGATCCAGACCTTTTTCGAGTTTTGGCCTTTCCAGCCATGACATTGCCCTTCTTTAATCGGCCTTATCATATAAATTTTTTAATGATTAGTTAAATTTTTATCATCAGAATGGGGTGCGGCACCTGCTCTAAACATGAGTACAACGAAAGCGGCGGCCAACGCTGCAAATAGATGCTTTGCTGTATGACCGCTGACAAAGTTACCAGCGAATTCATAAAAACCTGCATCAAATCCATCAAAACCCAACGCAATCCCATAGAAAAAAATCAAACCCAAGATATAGCTGGTCTCAGTATAATTAGCCTTAGGAAACAAGAAGCAGATAATTGGGATCAGCAACATAGGCAGAAATTGTACCAACCCATAGAGCCGCAAATCACCTTGCCCCACCGTTTCGGTATATGACCAATATACCAGGCTAGCCAGACCAAGCGTCAGTAAAGCGGGAAATACAACCCAAAACCCTATACCCCGGTGAATTCGGTCGGCAATAATTGCTGCAGTAATGGACATAAACGCCATGGTCATCGGCAGGCGATCCCAAAATAAACTCTCGTTATCAGGTTGCCAGTGATAATACGCGGACCCAATACCAACCGCTATAATGCTGATAAAAAACACAGCAAATGGCAAAGTGTGGGGTGCATTTCTAATTTGTCGGGGCGCTGGTTTTCTAAAGAAGACCAACAAGCCCAATACCCCCACAACAATAAATGCTGCGTTGGACACAACATTGCCAAAATTTGGAAT
>CAYZMI010000039.1:8342-15016 GCA_964479475.1 uncultured Rhodospirillaceae bacterium
GATGCCATGAAGGGCTGGTGGCCTTGCAACGAGATACGCACCCCTAATTTTCCCAATGCTTCGCGATTTGTCGGTCCAGAACCACTGCCACCCAGCATGATCGGCACATCAACCGCGTCGCTTATAGCTTCGACCTGATCAAGAGTTTGCACTCCAGAAAGAAATACCGCATCGACCCCTGAAGCCTGGTAAGCTTTTATGCGGTTAACCGCATCATCCGTGTTAGTAATCTGTGCCGCACCCGTCCGGCCGATGATAACCAACGCAGGATCTTGTCGCGCATCGAGGGCCGCACGCATCTTTCCGACACCTTCGTCAATTGAAATTAATCGCGTGGAGCCCGCAGTTCCGAATGATTGCGGCAACTCGGTATCTTCAATTGTTAGACCAGCAACACCCGACGTCTCCAGCTCTTCCACCGCCCGCCGAACATTCAGAGCGTTGCCATAGCCGTGATCGGCGTCGACCATCAAAGGAAGCTTGCCCGCACGGCAAATCCGATAGGCCTGCTCAGCAAATTCGCTTAGCGTCAGTAATACGATGTCAGGCGCGCCAATCACAGCCAAGGATGCGACCGATCCCGCAAACATCCCAACTTCAAAGCCAAGATCCTCAGCGATGCGCGCAGATATGGGATCAAAGACGGAGCCAGGATGTATACATTCATCGCCAGAGAGTATGGCTCGATAGCTCTCGCGCTGACTATTCCAGTGCATAGCCTACTCCTCAAGCTTAAGGTTAATGAGCGACTGCTTCGTAGGGCCGCCGGGGCTCCAAAATTTCAAGAAGATTCCCACCGGGGTCTCGTACAAAAAATCTCTCTTGGTGAAATCCCCGCTCTTCTGAATAGGCGGCACCAGCCTCTATTATCTCGACACCTGCAGTCTCAAATTTTCCACGAGCATCCACCAAATCATCTACTTGAAAGGCGAGATGGTTTCGCAAATTGCTCTTGGTATCGATATCTTTGACCGTAGTATCACGTGCAATCCCAAGATGAAGCTCATACCAAGGGTCTTCCGACAAGCAAAAATGTCCGCCTTTAGGTCCGAGACTGTCAGGCTTTTTGAGAGGCTTTAAACCGAGGAGATCACGGTAAAACGCCTTAGCCGCTTCTTCCACTTCCGGCGGCACTTGTACGTTTACATGGTCAACACGTTTGATTAATGCCATTGCAATAATTTTCCTCCGCTGCATTAGCAATCTTTTCTACGATAACTGTTTTTTTTCAATGTAGACAGCTACACCGCTGTTTTGCGCCCATTTCTTCTGAGGTCTATCATGTGCTATGGCTGGGCAAACAAAAGGATAAACGGGAGAACACGATGAATTTACAGCTTAGCATCGCGCTCGATACGAATCCGCGAACACGACCCATATTGGATGGTACTGTCTCGCCGGACGGAATTGATCTACTGCCGACCCCTTTGCACCCTTCGGAAATGTTTTGGCGACAATTGAAATTCGCAGAATTTGACGTCTCTGAAATGTCATTTTCTTCACTCATCAAGGCCATTGCACGGGGCGACGACCGGTTTGTAGGTATTCCGATATTTACGACACATCATTTCTTTCAAAACTGGGTGCTAGTCCGCGTAGCGTCGGGAATCGATAAACCCGAAGATATGCGTGGAAAACGCGTAGGGGTTCCCGAATTTCAACAAACAGCCGCCGTATGGTCGCGTGGAATTCTTAAGCATGAATTCGGCGTAGACCAGACTGAAATGGAATTTTTCATGGAACGTCTTCCCGAAACCAGCCACGGCGGTGCGACAGGTTTCCAGCCACCGCCCGGCGTGACAGTCAATCAAATTCCGCTTGAGACCAACGTTGGGGAGATGCTTCTTAATGGTGAGTTGGATGCTACGCTTTTGTACCTACCACACAAGAATTTGATTGATCGGAGCTCGGCGGACCTGGAAAACGACCCTGGGTTTGAGCCCTTATTCCGCGATCAAGAGGCCGAAGCACGCCGTTATTTCGAGAAAACGAACATCTATCCCATAAATCACGGCGTGGTAATTAAGAGAGAAATTGCGGAGAAGCATCCGTGGGCAGTACTAAATATTCTTAAAGCCTTCAACGACGCAAATGATATCGCCAATCAGCAACGGATGGAACATATAGAAGGCCATCGTGCCGCCGGGTTCATTTCGACTGAATCATTTAAAGCGCTTAGCACGCCGGTAATGAAACACGGCATTATTGCAAATCGTGAAACGTTGGAAGCAGCAGCTCAATTTTCTGTCGAGCAAGGGCTTACACCGCGCCTGGTCGCCTTGGAAGAAGTTTTCCACAAGAGCACAATGGATCAATAGAGGAAGCTGGAGATTAAGGCATGCGTAGTTCGGACATTAAATACACGACCCGAAATAACGAAGTTTTTGATGGTTATTTAGCTGAACCGGACGGTGACGGTTCCTACCCGGGCATCCTTTTGATCCCCGCGATATGGGGTACCGATAAGACTATTTTGGAACTCACCAGTGCATTCGCAGATGACGGCTTTGTCGTATCCGTACCAGATATCTTTTGGCGCATTCATCCGGGTCCAACGGCGGATCGCGAAATTGCTCAGGGCCGCTACGCAGCCTTCGATGCCGAGCAGGGTATGTTGGATATTGAGGATATTATCAAAGATCTGAAGGCACGAGCCAATTGCAACGGCAAAGTGGGCGTACTCGGGTTCTGTTTCGGAGGCAGATATGCGCATTTATGCGCAGCGCGGTTAGGTGTTGATGCCGCAGCTGCCTACCACGGTACTAAGATTGGGCTTCATTTGGATGAAACTGCAAATATTTCTTGTCCAGTCAGCTTCCATTTCGGTGACGACGACCCCTCCATCCCAATGGAAGAAGTTAACGCTATCAAGAAATCGTACGCAAATCACTCGAATGCAGAAATAGCGGTTTACCCAGGCTGCGGGCACAATTTTTCGATACCAGGAAATGCAAAATATGTTCCGGAAGTTGCCAAAGCCTCGCGCGACGCAGTTCTAGGCTGTTTTAATTCCATGTAGCAATCAGCAAGAGGGATAATTTAAAACATGGGTACCCATCAAATTAGGTCGAACGCGTATCGCAAATTACGTGTAGATCAAGTGGGGAGCCTGCTAGCGCCGTTACCGTTGCAAAAAGTTTTTGCCCGACATAAATCTGGAGAGGCGTCGGACGAAAAATTGGAAATAGTTCGGGAACAAGCCATTCAACATCTGATAAAAAAACAGGAGGCGATTGGCTATCCGATTGTAACTGACGGGGAGTTACGCCGCCAAAATTTTCAAGAAAGCTTTGGTTTAGCCGTTTCAGGTTACGACGTCGCTTCGGAAGATAAGGCCATGGTGGATGTCTCTACTCAACCGTTTACGCGCGCCGAACAGAATTTTTCAGCACCAGGTCCGGCGTTGATTACTCGGCGGCGGACTGTGGATCGTTTGAAGCTCGTCCGAAATGTTCCTCTTGAAGAATACCAACAGACTATACTGCTGGGGACTACTCCCGTGAAAGTATCGCTCCTTAGCCCCGATCGCATTTCTCAGCGCTTTGCATGGGAGAGCTCGCGTGATGTTTACGCTAACATGGATGAATTCTTGACGGACGTCATAGCAATTGAGCGGAAGATGATTGGTGGGTTGATCGAAGCAGGCTGTAAATACATCCAAATTGATGCACCGGGTTATACTGCATATGTGGATGAGGTATCACTAGACCGCATGCGCCGCCGTGGTGAGGATCCCGATGAGAACCTTGCGCGCTCCATTGCGGCCGACAACGCGGTAATCGAAGGGTTTGAGGGTGTAACCTTCGGCATTCATTTTTGTCGAGGAAACCCGCGTACTTTCGATCCAGAATCTGGCAAAGTCGTAGCGCAGTGGCACCGTGAAGGTTATTATGACGGAATAGCAGAACGTCTCTTCACAGGGCTCAAACACCACCGCCTATTACTTGAATATGATGACGATCGCTCGGGCAGTTTTGAACCACTACGCTTTGTTCCAAAGGATAAGATCGCTGTCCTAGGCCTAGTCACAACTAAGAGTGCCGAATTAGAACCAATAGAAATTTTGCGCCGCAGAATTGATGAAGCCAGTAACAATCTACCGCTTGATCAATTAGCCCTCAGCCCGCAGTGCGGATTTGGTGGTTTAGACCATGTGGTCATACCGGAGGACGATATGTGGCGAAAATTTGAACGAATATTGGAGGTCGCACGTCTGACATGGGATTGAACGCCAGCGCGGTAGCAAGCCCTATTCATCCTGAATTGTAATGCCTGTTTAAAGCAAAATACTGAGAGTGCCAGCAGTCAATATTGTTTGATCTAGCTTTACGTCCCGCCGCGCTAAGCGCAATTCATGATCTTGCAACTGGAGCACATCATGACGAACACCTGCCAAAAATCCGTTGGCAACTCCAGGACACCGATTCAGAAAAACCAACAGATTACATGACACAATGATACTACTGCCCTGATTGTCTTCGAACATTTGAAAATTGGACAAATACCGCCTTGTTAGGGTTCGGGGATTTTCGGCATGTGTAAGTTTGGGATCAGCTAGCTGATCGACCCTCAATTGAAGTCGATCAATCCCCTCATCTACAATTGTTAATGTATCGTTTTGCTCATTGCCAGGCCGCACGACCTGTGTCCAAACGCGATAGACCATATCTTCGGCGAGCAGCAACCACCAAGCCCTGTAATCGTGAGCATCTAACAACGCGGCTTCGTGATGCAGGAAGCGTTGCGCACGAAGATAATCCGTGTCGCTCACCGGTACGAGTTGGTCGGTACAACTCACCGATTTGACCGCATAAGTTCGTCCCAACGCTGCATAAACGCGAGCTGTGCTACTTCTGTATCGGAGGGCCGATGTACCCGGCCCGGCCACGGATGGTCCTCGGTCGGCTTATCCAGATAACGCAGACTGGTTTGGAAGTTAAATGGGTATTTTCGAGCGATCGGATTGTCGCTCGCCTCAGTTGCAGACACCCAAAGTTCCATATCATCTTGTTCGAATACTCCCGCGGCACCAAAGTTATGGAAGCCGTTTCTTAGCACCTCTTCCTTATAACCGTCCGTGGCTTCGCATTCGGCAAACACCCAACTCAAAACTTCCATTTCAGTCCCGCTAAACGGTTGCCATAGACGAACAATTACCGCCTTTTTTCCCGGCCCAACCTGACTTTCGATGAAAGAAAAATTTGGAAATACCGTACCTACAACCACCCGCAAATGATGCAGCATAGATAATTGATCAGGCTGCAACGTATTTTCATACATTGTTTTTAACGCATCAGGATGCGTCAGATAATTTTCCTCCGGCATGCCGGGAGAAAGATAACTTAGCGTGCAACCGTGCCCTTCATCGGTAATCACATGAAAGCTGTCACTACTGAGTTTGCGAAAGCCATCTTTTATGGTCCTAGATTTGTCTAGGGTGGAGGGGCCAATATGAGTAGTAGCCGAATGTTGACTGTCGCCAATAAAGTTTAGCGATCCTATCTTCCAATTAGATTTGCTGCGCCAACGGTGAGGCGGTGCTAACACTTCCATACCCCTCGGGGTGCGCGCAAATATCGCATCCAAATACCATGCAATATCGCCGAGATAATCAACGAGTTTAACAACCTCGTCGTCCCAGCAAGCGAAGATCAAACCGTGATAGCAATCCACTCGTGGGGCATGGACTAACCCGAGTTGGGCAAAATTTGTATCGTCGGGAAAGTGATGATCAAAGCCGGTTGTGATAAGCGTACCATCAAGTTTATAGCTCCAACCGTGAAATGGGCAAACGAAGTTGTCTGTGTTGCCCGCATCGGCGCGACAGAGCTTGGCTCCACGGTGACGACAACTGTTTAGCATGACCTGAACGGACTTATCTCTAGCGCGTGCGACGATGACTGGCGCACTCCCCAATCGTCGCAACATGTAATCTCCTGGCTCGGGAATTTCGCTGTTATGTCCTAAACAAATCCAGGTTCGATCAAAAATTCTAGTGAGTTCTTGGCGATAAATATCATCGCTAGTGAATGTTTCGCGGCTGACCAACCCGCGTTCTATATCTACCCATTCACCCTGGTTTCCCGGTAACCCGTTTGATGGATTTTCTCGCATTAAACCTCTCTCCAATTAGAGAAGAATTATCAAACCCGACGCATAAATCCGGTGAAAACCTCTGCGATTTCTGCTTCATAGGGTGCCCAATCCTCGAATGGAATAAGGGGTACATCTTGATCAGTAATAGGTAGTTCGTGAATTTCGCTGCCGGGAATTAGATCGTGAGCAGCGCGACCACTAGCGGAAGAATGAGTGTTGTCATTGCCAGGAATTACGATAGCAGGCGCACTTATGGTCGCCAGTTCGTCTGCGGTTACACCCATTACAGGCAAATCTGCGCCAGTAACAAACAATTCGCGCAAGCGCTTTTGTATAGAAATAAATTCATCAGGGTTCATGGACAGCAGTGCCTCGCGGTTAGCGGCACTCGATTCGACTCTTTCCTGATAGGCTTCCGTTGAGCAGACTGCCGCCATGCCACCTTCTTGGGCAGCGCGGATAAATTGATCGTAATAAAGTTCGGGCAATCGACCCGCCGCAAACTTTCCACCGGTGACCCTCAAGATAAGCAATCCACGTGTCGCTTTAGGGTGCCGGATGCCAAAAAGAATTGCGGT
>CAYZMI010000039.1:15116-17433 GCA_964479475.1 uncultured Rhodospirillaceae bacterium
GTCATTAGTGTGACCCAAGGTCCATCCTCTCCAAAGACCTCATAGTTTATAGCAACGTCACGGATAGTGGTTTTTGACATTTCAGCCCCCAAAAATTTGTTACGGATGCACATCCTGAGTAAAATAGCGGTCTTCAACAGCAAGACCCATCCCACGGGCCACAGCTTCTCGATAGATAATGCTGCCCATAGCTGCAAATTGGAGACCGAGGCCTTTATAGTTATGGAAACCGGTAACCTCATCAGTCGACTGACGACCCGGCGCGTGACCGGCAACCACGTCTTTAAGTTCAGGAATCAGGCTAAAATCGATAACACCTATATCCGGCCGGCTGTAGTCTCCATTGCTAAATTCGGGGACCTCCGAGGGTTTCCCGCGGGCTGCAGTAGCGGTAACGGGCTGGGAAGTATTAACCACGAGCCTATCCAAACCTTGCAAAACATCGAGGGGAAATTCACTGCCACGTACACTCGTGACATGCATACCGGGACGTACAAATTCCTGCGTGATGGTCGGTGTCATAGAGTTTGTAGCTGATACCAAAATATCGGCATCGCGAGCCGCCTCTTCGGGCGTTGCAACTGCAATAGCTTCAATTCCTAGTTTTTCGGAATAGATGTTTGCGAGCGCTGTACGGTTCTGGCCAGTAGGGCTGTATACTTGGAGACGCTCTATATCGCGCACTGCACACATGGCTTCAACCTGGGCACCCGCCTGCCACCCCGATCCCAGTAAGCCGAGGACTTTACTGTCTTCCCGGGATAAATATTTAGCTGCCACACCACTTGATCCACCAACCCGTGTTTTTTGGGTGTATCCATCATTGAAGGTACAAAGCAGCTGACCGGTATCGGTGGAAAAAATAAGTACCATTCCGTTGTATCGATCGTCGGCGGATACTGGCAATTTGACCCGACGGGGAGTGCCGTTCACTTCGGGCCAGGATACGATATCGGAATTGAGGCGTAGCGCAGTTACGCCAGCACGCGGCCAGCTTCCTGACATGGTTTTAAAAGCGTGCACTGCTTCGGGACGCTGATTATCGACTAAGGCATCGTGACGAGGAATTTCAACGGCATCTTGATTACCAAAATCACGATAAGCAGACTCAAGCGCCTCGACGCACTCTGACATAACAAGAATTTGTTCAACATCTTCATTGGTAAGAATTAGCATCTCAGCCCCCCCGACTATCATCCCTTGGTTATTGGTTCGACTATACGCTACAGCTTCAACCGCACAAAGGCGTGCTGTAGCGTTCATTAATAGACAAGTAAGTCCAGACGATAATTTCCTATCAAAGGGCGATAAAGAACCCCGCACTGGCACCTAAAATTAATAGTTCTAATTGATTTAAGACGCACACCGGGAAAAGTAATTTGCAGAAGTTCTAAGCTACTTTTCACGATCACACTGTACTGATCAATTTCTTATAAGCGGAAAGCAAGTCCACTCATTAAATCTACTGCATAGCCCACGAGCTCGTTTCGTAACCTGGCACAAAATTGCGATTATTCTGATCTGGATTGCGATTTACTTTCGGCCGGCCATAAAGCGGATGGGTCATCGACCGTACTTCGTGGTCTATGGTGAATAAGACATCACCTGTATCGAGATCGGTAATGTCTTCAAATCGATATTGATGCTGATTGCTTTCCTCCGAGATTAGACCACGCTCCATCAAACGAGAATAAGGTCCGGAAAAATCAACGACGTAAATTTGGATGTGGTGCTGATCAAATTCAGGAATAGCTTGATTGGTTTCCCGAAATATCAATTCCTGGCAAAAACCCGCACTTACCCGTGCGGCATTAGATCGGTCCCACTTTCCGGCCTTAGCTTTCGCGCCAAACATTTCTCTGTAGAAACGGACGATTCCGCGCGAGGTACCGCGTGGAACATCGAATTGGACGTAGGCGATGCCTAGCCCCATAGGTGAAAATACACTCCCCGCTTTATGACAACGGAATCGGTTTCCCCACGGGCAGGTAACATCTATATAACTTTTTCCTTTCACCCTCTTGTAAGCAAACCGGGTCGCTTTTAGCTGATTCTTGACCCCCTTCAGCCGTTCAACCAATCGATCAAGATCTGGCACGACCAGTCCGATACGGCCACGTAGTACTTGTGAACCCTGTGTCGGCAAATGGAACTGATTGCGCCCCGCATTGATCCACATATTAGTGACGTTAGGCATTAAATAAGGATCGCGTGTTAATCCGAGACCAACAACATAAAACAGGGTAGCAATCCCTTGATCAGGAACCATCACATTGACATGTTCCAATTCAATGATGTTGCCAAGATCCTCGGCAGT
>CAYZMI010000039.1:17533-23500 GCA_964479475.1 uncultured Rhodospirillaceae bacterium
ACCGTCGAACCTGCCGCATAGAGGCCGGGGATTGGTATATCCTCTTGATCAATCACCTGACCCCGGCCGTTTACTGAGATTCCACCGGAGGTGACGGTTATCCCAGCGCACAGTGGTATGGCGTAAAACGGGGGCTGGCGGATTATTGATGCTTTAATGTAGTCAGTGGTCCGTTCAGGAACATTGTTTTGTACCTCATCTTGACAAAGAAGCGCATTAAAACCTTCGACTGTGACAGCCAAGCCTTGGGGATCGATGTTGGCAAGTTTGGCAAGCGTTGATAAATCTTTCGCTTGAAACACCGTCCCCCCGGCATCCTGGAGAGATGGATTTGGCGGCACGTTGTCACTGATTTTGGCATCTTCCCATACGGTGTCATCGAATATCGCGGTAGCAGACAACGGGTCGCCGAGTTGGGCTATAGCGTTAGCCATGTAAATTCCACCACGTCCTTCGTCGGCAAACCGCTGGCCCGCGGGATTGACAACGATGGATTGAGTGCAAATAAGATCAACTTGTGGATAGGGCCATAGTGTCTCCTTCTTGATAGCGTCGCGGCTTAATACGTGACCGTAAAATGTCTTTAGACCAACAGTTGCTGCCCCAACCTCTACTGCCATTCGAATACCATCACCACACCCTGTTCCCGCGTTGCGGCGCTGCAGACGGGATGCGTCACCGGTGATATAGCGGGCAATTAATTTATCATTTGCTTGAAAACCACCATCGGCGATGACAATTGCTCTTGCGGTTATTGTCTCCCCCTTAACGACAACTCCGGTAGTCCGCAATTCGTCTCGCTTAATCGCATTAACGCGAACGCCACGACGTATCCGACCACCTAATTCAACTAGCCTGTCTTCCAAATGTTGAAGAAATAAATTCGGCCCACTTTCTTCCCAGTCTAGCCCGGCACGCATTTCGCGGAGTGGTGCGATCATCTGCACGCCGTTTGATCTTCTGGGGTGATCAGCGAATTGAGCACCTGCCTCTACCATCCAGTCGATGGTGATGGATGCTCGCGAAGCAATTGCTTGCGCAAGATCAGTACGTGCCGTGCCTCCAGATGACGCCATGATTGCATTGAAGAGAGTTGTTTCGGCCTCACGTGGACTTAGAAATGCGACATGCAATGCACCAGTTGTAATCCTTGAGTTACACCAATAGAGCTCCTCCTCGCCGGCTTCCAGGACCAACACCTGCAGCCCATGCTCAGCACACCGATTAGCTGCACAAAGTCCAGCAAATCCCCCCCCAATAACGATGACATCTTCCGTCATGGATCTACTTCCGAATTTGGTTACTCATAATGCCGCGATATCAGACATGTTGTGCACAGACAACCGTCCAAGTAGTGTTGCGTTACTTAATTAGAATTAAACGCCAGTCAAGCCACCGTGCAGGAGTGTTTCAAGTGAACAAACTCATTCTGGAAAACACCTTACCATTTCAGGGTTTGTGCGAATTGGTCGCATATAATGAAGGATTATTCGAAAATGAAGGGCTAAGCGTCGAATGGGTCGACCGCGAGGCTGGCGTAGACCGTAAAACCTATACCGACATTACCGACCCTAAAGATGTGGACCCCCATTCGAGCCACGGCCTCATGTTCGAACAAGGAAAGGCCGATATGTATAACGCCTGCGAGTGGGGCAACTATTGCCGGGTTCAAGATTCCACTGTGCAAAGCGGGCGGCAGGTGGGTCGGCGATCGATTGTCACATACGCAGCATTGGCGGTACGACCGAGCTCACCGGTATATACACCACAGCAACTTGGTAACCGGGTCGTTGGTGTCCCATTCTATTTTGGGACACATTATTTAGCATTGCATATGCTGGAAGGCTTTCTACCGCGCGATCAGATAAAGGTGTGCAAAGCGCCAATGGGATCGAAATATCGGTTCGCGTCGATGATGAGCGGAGAAATCGAAGCTACAACGTTGACCGAACCTTACATTACGTTAGCAGAGAAAAAAGGATGCCGAATTATTTGCTCTGCGTTTTTCCATGGCACGGAAGTGGCATCCGATAAGGTTGATGCAGAAACCTATGCGATGTTCAATCGCGCCGTGTGCGAAGCGGTTCGGCGCGTTAATGCAGATAAGAAAAAATACCTCCAATATTTCATCGACTATCACAAAGACAAGGACCCTGAAATTGGTACACTCACCGCAGGTGATATTCGTGAAAGCCGAATTGTCGTAGTAGAGCCTACGCCTATCCCCGACGCTGAGTTGAAACGCACGGCAGACTGGATAAAAAGCTGGGACATGCTAGCCAAAACTGATGACGCCGCAGATCTGGTAAATATGGCCGTTCAAGACACGGCACACGCGGCGGCCGAATAGAAAGGAGTGTGTCATGCGAGTTGTTGATCTCAGCATGACGGTCTCTAATTGGGATCAAAATTCATTCGCGCCAGAGGAGACCTATTTTAAACTGCGTCCTATCGTGAATTGGGAGGAACACGGGTTCGTCTCAAACATGGTGGAAATGACCGTTCATGCTGGCACGCATATCGATTCACCACATCATTTCTTTCGTGATATGCCGTCGGTGGACAAAATTTCCGCGGAGGAATTTATAGGTGATGGGGTTGTGCTCGATCTGACTTTCAAGGGTCACGCAAATGCACGGATCGCAGTCGAGGACATGGAACGCGCTGAACAAGCGCTTATAGATAAGGGTATCCAGCTGGAAGCAGGACTGATTATGTTGCTTCGCACAGATTGGCCCAAGAATAAATCGCCCTTGGATCCAACCTGGTGGGACGAGTCACCCTGCCTCACGAAGGAATCAGCCGAATGGGTCGTCGCAAAAAATCCCCGAGCTGTCGGGTTCGATTTTGCCCAGGAGGAAAAAGGCAGTGAACACGAATATAAAAAAGCGGATGAAATTCTGACGGGCGCTATGCGCGTACACAAGACAATGTTACCTAAACTCACATTTCAGATCGAGAATTTGATTAATCTCGATCAATTACCATCCAAGGTGAAAATTATAGCTCTACCAGCAAAATGGCACTCGGAATCGGCACCAGCGCGTGTCATTGGACTAATCGACTGACTTACAATTCTGTTTGATATGTATGGATGGCGCGCCAGACTTGGCCGAATAAATCCCTCGCCCGAAACGGTCGGCGACGAGGAATGGCGCCAACTTTGCCCCAACGGCGTGACTGTAGTTAGCTCACGCATGTTCATTGAAGCCGTCAATGCCGATGGTTTAACTCATATGGTCAAAAACGTCGAGCGTGCGGCTAAAGAAATTGCAACCGCACGCCCAAATGTAATTCTAATGGCAGGGACCGCGGGGGCGTTTAACGGCGGACCGGGATTTGATCAGGATTTAGTCAAGCGAATAGAAGATGCGACAGGAGTACCCGGGACCACCACCATGACAGCAGTCCTCGACGCCCTGCAAGCACTTCAAATTGAAAAGATCGCCGTGGCTACTTCCTATATCGATCAGGTGGACCAGGCGCTGTCGAATGCTTTGGTTGCTGCTGGGCATGAAGTAATTACTATCGAGGGCATGGACATTCTTAACAGCATCGACATGGGTGATTTATTGCCCGAGACAAATTATCGATTTGCCCGCGAGGTTTTGTCGCGAGCCCAGGGGGCGCAAGGATTTCTATTATCGTGTGGAAATTGGCGGACATTGGAAACCATTGAACCACTGGAAAAAGAATTTGATGTTCCGGTCATCACAAGCAACCAAAGCGGATTGTGGCAGGTTCTTCGAATGTCCGGCGTTGCAACGAACGATGTTTGCGGAGGTGGTCGGTTATTTAGAGTGACTGGGGCTTGAAAGCCATCAACGTCCATCAGTTAGGGGGACCTGACGTTCTGACCCATGAAATCCTGCCGGATCCGAAACCGGCGGCAGGCGAGGCTCTCGTTCGAATTGAGGCAGCGGGTATAAACTTTCTCGATATTTATTATCGAAGCGGTGATCACTGGGGCGGACATCATGAGCGCTCGTTGCCCTATATTCCGGGAGCTGAAGGGGCAGGTACTGTCGTTGCCTTAGGTGAAGGAGTAACGAAAGTAGAGGTTGGGGACCGGGTCGCTTATGGTATTTCAAATGGGCAAGGATCATACGCCGAGTTGAAATCCGTCCCGGTTTGGCACTTATACAAAATTCCCGATTCTGTAGATTTCTTGACCGCTGGTGGGGCCATGCAACAAGGAATGACCGCGCATTACTTATCTCATAGTGTTATATCCTTGGTATCAGGTCAGGTGGCCCTAATTCACGCGGCTGCAGGTGGGACAGGACTGTTATTAGTCCAGATAGCTAAGAAACGTGGCGCCTATGTGATCGCTACTGTATCAACAGAATCAAAACGGGAAGCGGTTTCAGAAGCTGGCGCCGACCACGTAATCGTGACCAATGACACCGATTTCAAGTCAGAAGTATATAGACTTATGAACGGGGATGGCGTTGATGTCGTATACGATTCCGTTGGCAAAGATACCTTCGAACGTAGTCTCGATTGCCTACGTCCAAAAGGAGCGATGGTACTTTACGGTCAATCTAGTGGCCGGGTGCCTCCATTTGATACGGCGGTGCTCAATTCGAAAGGATCATTATCTTTATGGCGGCCCAGCCTGACGGACTACGTCGGGAATTATGAAGATGTCCAGAACCGGGCAGGAGATCTCTTTCGATGGATTGAGGCAAAAGAATTAAACATAATAATTGGCGGTACATTCCCCCTAGAACAAGCATCGGAAGCCCACCGACAACTGGCGTCCAGAAAGACTATCGGGAAATTATTGCTTTTACCTAGCAAGACTTGATGACCTTGCTTCAAAGGACAAATAAATCCATGATCTGATCTTAAACTTTTACCGGCGGTCCACCTTTTGAAGGAGAAGTCGTCATGCAAGTCCGGGGTCTACACCACCTTAATGTCCGCACCACACCCGAGAAATTAGAAGAAACCCGTGAATTTTATGAATACTATATGGGCCTTAAGGTCGGGCCCCGCCCTCAATTTCGATTCGGCGGTTATTGGATGTATGTGGAGGATCATCCGTTAGTCCATATTTCGACAAGCGAACCCCAAGGAGTAGAGCCCGCTGAGAACACTGATTACGGCTTCGGTCATATCGCTTTCGACTGCAAAGGGCTCCAAATACTAAAAGAAAAGTTAGAAAAAAGCGGCGTCGAATACGACGAACGCCCCACGCCCGATAACACCCTTAACCAGGTATTTTTTCCGGATCCCAACGGGGTGCTTGTTGAGATGGTCTTTGATATTGCGGAGACACAAGCGGCGGCAGCGGAATAATCCATCGATTAATTAATATCTCTTGAATTAAAACGCTCACAACTTACGCCGTTGTGATGACAACCAGGAATAGTGCACGCACACAGAACCACTAAGTAGGTGATTGTGTTTGAACTCAATTCCCGCTCGCTTGATTATTCTCCTGTAAATTCGGCCTAAAAAATTAGTTAAATCGACCGATTTATTCGGCAGGAGCTTGATTTATGGCATTTCGGCCCACCACACCTTTAGATCGTCTCGCCGTACTTTGCCACGCTCATTCTTTGGAAGCGTATCTACAAATCGTATAAATTTAGGCCGCTTAAAATGTGGGAGAGTTTCAGCTGCATGGTGAAGAACCTCTTGCACGGAGGGTAAATTACCATCGGAGGGTACAACGTAACACGCGATTTCTTCTCCCCAGATTTCATCCGGCACCCCGATAGCCGCCGCTTCCCGGATAGAGGGCAATTTCATGATCGCAGCATCAATTTCCAGGGGTGCAATAGATACACCGCCACGTAGGATTACATCCTTAACGCGCCCGGTGACGGTAATGAACCCGTCCGCGTCCATTACGCCGAGATCTCCAACGCGGACACGATCCGTCAACCGGAAGCCGGATCGGTCTTCCCAGATCCCGTCAGATGAAATAGTGGCCACCGCTGTTTGATGGCCGCGAAT
>CAYZMI010000040.1:0-21287 GCA_964479475.1 uncultured Rhodospirillaceae bacterium
CACCCAAGTGATCTTCGTGCGCGTGAGTCAACACGATTGCCAATAAATTGTCGCCACATTCTTCTAAAAAACTAATATCGGGGACCATCACATCAATCCCCGGTGTTCGATCATCACCGAAAGTAATTCCACAATCGACTATTATCCAGGAACCACCGAACCCGTATAGCGACATATTCATGCCGATTTCGCCCGCACCGCCCAACGGCACGAAATAAAACTCCTCAGATTGGCCCATTATTCAGGCCGTCTTTGCACATTTTTCTGAAAAATTTCCGCCAGTCCCCGCAATGTCAATTCCGTATCAAGATGCTGTATTTCGTCCGTGGCTTCAACGAAAAGAGGTGCCAATCCGCCGGTAGCTATAACCGTCATTGGAGAGCCAAACTCTTCCTTTATACGTGCCAAAACTCCTTCTATCAAACTGACGTAGCCCCAGTAAATACCCGACATCATCGCAGGAATGGTCCGTTTGCCTATTACATTTTTAGGTCTCTGGACGGCGATACGAGGCAATTTTGCAGCTGCCATATGCAGTGCATCTAGGGATAGGTTGATGCCTGGAGAAATGACGCCACCAAAGTAATTACCATTTTCATCGACTACATCGAATGTGGTCGCCGTTCCAAAATCGATTACAATTAAGGGCCCTCCATACCGCCAATGTGCCGACGCCGCATTAACCAGACGATCTGCTCCAACCTCGCTTGGCTCATCCACCAATACGCCAACACCAATATCCACATCGGTATCACCAACGATAATAGATTCGGCGTTAAAATATTTTCGGCATAGAGTTTTCAGATTATAAAGCGTCTCTGGAACAACAGTGGCAATTATTGCATGGGTTACGTCATGCCTCGACAACCCATCTATTGCCATTAATTGGGTTAGCCAGATCCCATATTCATCGGCAGTCCTCTTAGCATCGCTTGCGGCTCGCCACTCCCCACGCCGATTCTCACCATCATAAATGGCGAAAACAATATTTGTGTTACCTGAATCAATTGCCAAAAGCATATTTTATACTAAGACTTACACCTGAAAACTTCACCTGTCGTAATTTGAATAATTTGTCCGGTGGGGCTTCGGATCCTCAGAGCACCTGTCTCCTCTATGTCTAAAAAATTTCCATTGATACAACTACCATCCGGCATTCGAACCTCGATGGCCTCCCCCGCATCATAAGCATACTTCAGCCAATTCATCCTAATACTCGCAAATCCATTTTCATGCCAAATACCAAGCCATCGATTTAGCGACTCGCAGACCCCACTCAACAATGCACGGACTGATATTTTTACCTCACAGTCCGCCAATGAGGTCGCAATGATCTGAGATGGAAAAGTCGAAACGTTCACGCCAATGCCAACTGCTACAAGGTCTTTTCCCCTCAAATCCGTAGCGCGCTCAACTAAAATCCCACCCACTTTACGATAATCAACCAACAGGTCGTTCGGCCACTTGTAATGGAAACGGTAATCTGGGGAAAGCAAACCCCGAATTACTTCACCTATTCCGACCGCTGCAACAAAGGCAATTTCGCTGAGAAGCTTTTGATTAGAAACTGAAATAATAATGGTAGAATACAAATTCCCACGTGGCGAATACCAGGTGCGATCACGGCGACCACGACCACGAGATTGTTCCATAGCCCAAATGACGTCACCCGGATCTGCGTTTACTGCAATGCGCCGCAAGGCCTCGGAATTAGTGCTATCAATCCTATCAAAAGAGAACAACCTATAACCCACAGGCAAATTTGGGTGCCCTAACATCTGACGGACCTGTCAATCTGAGAACAAAACGCGTGCTGCTGCTCCCGCATGATCAACTATCAAGTCGGGCTGTAAAATAAAAAACGTTACAAAGAGCGTTGACAGGCAAACGATATATCGAAATTCTTTCGGAATAGGCCTATCAAAGGCATCAGTGGGGTCATCGAAATACATAATTTTTATGATGCGTAAGTAATAAAAAGCACCGACAACACTAGTAAGGACACCAATAATAGCGAGCGTGTACAGCTGAGCATCTATGGCTGCCAAAAATATATACCATTTGCCAAAAAATCCGGCGAGTGGTGGGATGCCCGCCATAGAAAACATCAAAAGCGCCATCGCCAATGCCAAAAGAGGCTGAGTACGCGCTAAACCAGTTAAATCGCCAATGCCCTCTACTAACCGAGCTGTTCTGCGCATTGATAGCACGCAACAAAATGTCCCAAGGATCATGGCCAAATAGATAGCCATATAAACGAGGATGCCACGTATCCCCTCTTCAGTCGCTGTTGCAAGTCCAATGAGCGCATAGCCAACATGACCGATGGAGCTATAAGCGAGCAAACGTTTTATATTATCTTGCCAAATTGCCGCAAGTGCACCCAATACCATCGAGGCCACAGAAATCAGTATGATGACTTGTTGCCAATCCGCTATGAGAACTCCAAACGGTCCAATTAACACACGGATGAACAGTGCAATTGCAGCAATTTTTGGGGCAACCGCGAAGAATGCTGTTACTGGCGTAGGTGCACCTTCGTAAACATCAGGCGTCCACATGTGGAACGGTACGGCCGAAATTTTAAACGCCATACCGGATATAACGAATACTAGCCCCACAACTAACCCGACACTCGGACCTTCGCTACCCAATCCTTTAAATATATCTGCTAAAGCGTCAAAGGAGGTCGTACCAGTGAAGCCATAGACGAATGAAGCGCCATAAAGAAGCATCCCGGATGACAGCGCACCTAGAACAAAATATTTAAGTCCTGCTTCTGACGAACGCAAGGAGTCCTGTCTGAACGCCGCAACGACATAAAGAGACAAACTCTGAAGTTCGAGACCAATATACAGTGAAATCAGATCGTTAGCTGAGACCATCATGAACATTCCCAGCGTCGCGAACAGTATCAGTATGGGATATTCAAACCGAGCGATGTTTTCCTTATCATTGTAGGAAACGGACATAATGATCGCGAAACTCGATCCGATTAAAATTAACCACTTCATAAAGTGAGCGAAATCGTCAACTACGAATTGTCCCCCAAACGCAGTCAACCGCCCCTCCTGAATGTTGCTAAGGACAATTCCCACAAAAATAAGAACTAGAACGGAAACCCACGATAAAATTCGCGTCGCGCTATCACCGCGAAAAACTCCAATCATCAAGAGCGCCATTGATGAACAGGCGAGTACAATTTCCGGTATAGCTGGTATTACGTTGGGCAAGGTATTCACAGTCCCCTTCCCTACCTTCCAACTACCGAAAGCGTGTTAAATGAGGCAATTGCGGCCTTGTGTTGTTCAACTAGGTTCGCCACAGACACTTCAATAATATCCAGGAAGGGGGCAGGATAAACACCCATCAAAATGGTCAGAATGACAAGAGGTGAAAATACAGCCACCTCGCGGGCATCCAAATCCAAAATTGTCTTGAGGTCATCTTTGGTCAATTTTCCGAATATTACTCGCCGGTATAAATACAACATGTAGGCTGCACCCAAAATAACTCCTGTTGCCGCTAAAAAGGCCACCCACGTACTAACCTGAAATACTCCGACCAAAACGAGAAACTCTCCAATAAAGCCACCAGTTCCGGGCAAACCCACACTGGCTAACATGAACACCATGAATACCAGTGCGTAGACTGGCATACGCTCGACAAGACCCCCGTAGCGTCCAATTTCGCGGGTGTGCAACCTGTCATAAATAACACCTACACAAAGAAATAAAGCCGCTGAAACAATTCCGTGGCTTAACATTTGGTATATCGCTCCCTGTATACCTTGCACATTCACCGCGAATATACCGAGAGTTACGAACCCCATATGTGCAACCGAAGAGTAAGCGATCAGTTTTTTCATATCCAACTGCGCCAAAGCGACCAAAGACGTATAGATGATGGCAACAATACTGAGCCCAAATATCACCGGCGTGAAAAATTCGCTTGCATAGGGCAGAATAGGTAGGGAAAAACGAAGAAAACCATACGCGCCCATCTTCAATAACACACCGGCCAGTATCACCGAACCAGCGGTCGGCGCTTCGACATGCGCATCTGGTAACCAAGTGTGTACGGGCCACATAGGCACTTTAACGGCGAAGCTGGCAAAGAAGGCGAGCCATAACCAAAGCTGCATTGTCGAGGGAATAGTCGTTTTCAATAGTGTAGGAATATCCGTCGTGCCGGCCACCAAATATATTGTAATAATTGCCAACAACAGAAGGACGGAGCCGGTTAAGGTGTAAAGAAAAAACTTGAAGGCGGCGTAAACACGTCGCTCCCCCCCCCATATTCCAATGATTAGGAACATCGGTATCAGCACGCCCTCAAAGAAAATATAAAACAAAACGAAATCAAGCGCGCAGAACATTCCGATCATAAGCGTTTCCAAAACCAGGAAAGCGATCATGTATTCTTTGACGCGGGTCTGAATAGCTTCCCAACTCGCCAAAATACAAATTGGTGTCAGGAGGGTGGACAGCAGAACAAAAAGCACCGAAATTCCATCGACGCCCAAATGGTAAGAGATATTAAGACTAGGAATCCATTCAACTTTTTCGACGAACTGAAAGTTAGAGGTGGAGCGGTTAAATAAGCCCCAGAGAAACAACGATACGCCAAACGTAAAAAGTGAAACAAACAACGCCGCGTACCGCACATTACCCGCAACAACCTCTTCACTGCGATCACGAATGAAAAATATGAGTACGGCCCCCACCAGGGGCAGAAATGTGACGATACTCAGAATTGGGAAATCACCCATTTCCTGTCACCCACCTCGCGATAATAAATAAAGGGACACGAGTGCGGCGACACCAATCAACATTGCAAATGCGTAGTGGTATACATAGCCCGATTGAAGTTGACTAACGCGTGCTGCTAAATTTCGGGTAACGGTCGTAATACCATCCGGGCCTAGGCCATCTATAATGCTACCGTCACCCTCCCGCCAAAGTTCACGCCCTAGATAGTGGGCCGGTCGAACTAACATCCAATCGAATAGCTCATCAAAATACCACTTGTTGTATAGGAACAAATAGATGTAGTGAAAACGAGCCGCTAGCCTGGCCGGTAGGTCCGTTTTCACCATATACAAGTAATATGCCAAGGCTACACCCACTACACCGACAACGGTGGGGGCCAATTTCACCCAAATATTTACATTATGTGCATCACTGAGTGCTGTGTGGTTGGGCAATACAAAAATGGCATCACCCCAAAATTTATTCATACCTCCACCAACAAACACGTTATATCCGAGCCAACCTGCAAAGACGGCGCCAATCGCCAGAAAAATCAACGGAATGGTCATGAATTTTGGAGATTCATGGACGTGCGCCATTACAATTTCATCCGCGCGCGGTTCGCCATGAAAGGTCATGAAGATCAGTCTCCAAGAATAAAACGCTGTCAGTAATGCGGCTCCTATACCAAGCCAGAAAGCGTATATGCCCGGACCACTATTAGCTGCATACGCAGCTTCTAAAACTATATCCTTAGAATAAAATCCGGCAAAAAACGGGAAGCCGGCCAATGCGAGACTACCAATCCACATCATGGAATATGTTAACGGAACCATCTTCCAAATACCCCCCATCTTCCGCATATCCTGTTCAGCCGACATAGCGTGAATGACGGATCCTGCACCAAGGAAAAGTAACGCTTTAAAAAACGCATGAGTGAAGAGATGAAAGATGCCAGCAGCATACGCAGATACGCCGCAAGCGAAGAACATGTAACCCAATTGGCTACATGTGGAATAGGCTATGACACGTTTTATATCGTTCTGGCATATGCCTACAGTCGCGGCAAAGATCGCCGTCGAGGCACCAACAATAGCAACCAAGTTTAGAGCTGTAGGCGCATATTCGAAAACTGGCGACAGGCGAGCAACCATGAAGACGCCGGCTGTGACCATCGTAGCAGCATGAATCAGAGCAGAAACAGGGGTCGGACCTTCCATCGCATCGGGCAACCATGTGTGAAGCCCTAATTGGGCTGACTTACCCATGGCTCCGATGAACAACAATATGCATAGGACCGTAAGAGCGTGATATTGCGTACCCAAGAATTCAAGAGTGCTACCTGACTTACTTGGCGTAGCATTGAAAACAGTCTCAAAATCGACGCTGCCATATAATACAAATACACCCATGATACCGAGTGCAAATCCGAAATCGCCAATACGATTAACCAAAAATGCTTTGATCGCCGCGGCATTCGCCGAAGGTTTTTCGTACCAGAAACCAATTAATAAATAAGAGGCGAGCCCCACACCCTCCCACCCAAAAAATAGTTGGACGAAATTATCTGCCGTAACGAGCATCAGCATAAAAAACGTGAAAAGGCTCAAATAAGAAAAAAACCTGGGGATAGAGGGGTCGTGCGCCATATAGCCGATAGAGTAAAAATGAACTGCGCAGGAAACCACGGTTACGACGACTATCATGACCGCTGTCAGAGTATCGAAGCGTAATGCCCATTCGACTTCAAATGCTCCAGATGAAATCCAACTAAATAATAGAATAGTCTGGCTCTGACCTTGCATACCCACGTCGTAGAGAATGACAGGTGAAATTAAAGCTGAGATAAGCAATCCGCCACAAGTAACAATCATGGCGCCTTTTGCTTTGATCCAATGCCCTAGGAGACCTGCAATAGTGGCACTGATTAACGGCATGAATATACACAACACGTAAAACACGCCGCTAACCCTTCATCAAGTTGATGTCTTCCACAGCGATGGTCCCGCGGTTTCGGAAATAGACAACAATAATGGCAAGCCCGATTGCTGCCTCAGCGGCCGCTACGGTGAGAACTAACATGGCGAAAACCTGACCAACGAGATCATGCAAAAATACTGAAAAAGAGACCAAGTTGATGTTGACCGCAAGCAAAATTAGCTCAACTGACATCAAAATTATAATGACGTTTTTTCTATTTAAAAAAATTCCAAATATTCCAAGTGCAAATAGTATGGCGCCAATGGTTAGGTAGTGAGAGAGACCAATTTCCCACATATCAGACGCCGCTTCCCGGCTCGATATTTCGGACCTCTATTGTATCGGCCCTCCGACGATCAATCTGTTTGGATATACGTTGTTTGCGCACCCCAGGGCGGCCACGCAACGTAAGAACAATAGCTCCAACCATCGCAACGAGAAGAACCATCCCGGCACCTTGGAACAAATAAATGTAGTCGGTGTATAAAATCCGCCCTAACGCATCTGTATTACTTATCTGATCCACTGACGGCGTTGGGAATGCCCTCGTCGCTTCGACATTAGGTCCAAAAAACCAACCACTAGTAATTATAAGTAATTCCGCCAATAAAACGATCCCTACCAATCCACCTATCGGTAAGTATTGGAGAAATCCTTGACGCAACTCAACGAAACTAATGTCGAGCATCATCACTACAAAAAGAAATAGGACGGCAACAGCACCCACGTAAACTACGACGAGGATCATGGCAATAAACTCTGCCCCCATAAGCACAAATAGCCCAGCCGCATTGAAAAACGCTAATATTAAAAACAACACGGAGTGAACAGGGTTACGCGCCGAAATGACCATTACAGCTGCGGTTACCGTAACTGTAGAAAACAAGTAAAATACTAGGGTCTGAACGATCATGTCAGGCTATACCCTCTAATTCCGGTCCAGAAATATTCACGAAAGAATTTGTCACTCCCATTTGCCTTCCTAACGATACGGTGCGTCAGAACTGAGACGGCCCCCAATTTCGACTTCCCACTTATCTCCGTTCTCCAGCAATTTTTCCTTGTTGTAGAAAAGTTCTTCACGTGTCTCGACAGCGAATTCAAAATTCGGTCCTTCGACAATGGCGTCTACCGGGCACGCCTCCTCACAAAACCCGCAATAAATACATTTTGTCATATCGATGTCGTAACGCGTCGTGCGGCGACTTCCATCGTCACGAGGTTCTGCCTCTATGGTAATTGCTTGTGCCGGGCAAATTGCTTCACATAGCTTGCAGGCAATACACCTTTCTTCACCACTAGGATAACGCCGCAAAGCGTGCTCACCACGAAATCGTGGACTCAAGGGCCCCTTCTCAAACGGATAATTCACAGTCACCTTTGGTTTGAAAAAATACTTCAGAGTTAGAACCATCCCTGAAATTAATTCGACTAAAAGTAACGCGCGTGTGGAGCTGCTGAGAAAACTCATGGGTATCTCTTCAGCAGAAAGTTATCGAAAAATTGGATCATGACGGCACCCGATCAGTGGCCACAAGGAACCCCGCTACTATGACCACCCAAAACAAAGAAAATGGTAAAAATACTTTCCATCCCAAACGCATTAGCTGATCATATCGATAGCGCGGAAATGTCGCCCGTACCCACAAAAAGCAGAATAGTACGAATGCGATTTTACCGGCAAACCATATGGGTCCTGGTATCCAAGTAAATGGCGCGATCTCCACGGGAGGCAACCAACCACCGAGAAAAAGAATAACCGTCATAGCGCTCATTAAAATCATGTTTGCGTATTCGCCAAGAAAAAACAAAGCAAAGGTCATAGACGAATATTCAACATTGTAACCAGACACGAGTTCTGCCTCTGCCTCAGGCAAATCAAAGGGTGCCCGATTTGTCTCCGCCAATGTGGAAATGAAAAAGATCACGAACATGGGCAAGAGCGCTAGCCAATGCCAAAGCCAAAAACCACCCTGTTGGGCTAGTACTATGTCTGACAAATTCAACGAACCGACCATGAGGAGTACAGTAATTATTACGAATCCTATGGAGACTTCGTATGAGACCATCTGCGCAGCGGAACGAAGCGCGCCGAGAAAGGGATAGACTGAGTTAGAAGCCCAACCCGCCATGATAATGCCGTAAACGCCAAGGGATGAAATCGCAAACAAATATAATATTCCCACGTTTATGTCCGCCAGAACGAGCCCCTTATCGAAAGGAATTACCGCCCAAGCAACCAAACTGAGTACAAAAGTTATCATCGGCGCCATCAGAAAGACGACCCGGTTAGCCCCCGTCGGAATAATTGTTTCTTTGAATAATAGCTTGAGGCCATCAGCGATTGGTTGTAGGAGGCCGAAAGGACCCACGACGTTAGGCCCCTTGCGCAATTGCATCGCGGCAATGACTTTACGCTCGGCATAGGTCAAATACGCAACAGAAATTAGTAAGGGCACGACAATGGCCAAAATGTAAGCAACAATTTGGACCGTTGGCCAGATATATATGTAGAATAATTCAGCCACCGGTGCCGACTAACTCCTCTTCCCTATTTATTACTGCCCGTGTACACGCCGCCATCGTGTCCGACGCCCGGCTGATAGGATCGGTCATATAATAATTCTCAATAGGACATGCGAATGTTTGTTCACTTATTTTACCGAGCTCTCCAAATTGCCCCCATTCAATTTCGGCAATATCATTCAACGCGAGAAAGGCAGGATTGACATTCGCCATGCATCGGCGGACAGCCCCAACATCATCGTAGGGTAGCTTTTTCCCAAGCACATCTGAGAGAGCCCTAATAATTGTCCAATCCTCCCGCGCATCACCGGGTGGAAAAACAGCCCGTACGGATCGCTGCACGCGCCCTTCGGTATTCACATAGGTAGCACCTTTTTCGCTAAAGGCAGCTCCAGGCAGAATAACATCTGCACATTGGGCTCCAGCGTCTCCATGATGACCTTGGTAAATTACGAAGGCATCACGGAGTTTAGAAACATCAATTTCGTCGGCACCTAGTAAATAAACTGCATCGATATCTCCGGACACTGCGCCCTCCAATATCCTATCTAAGTCATTCCCCTTTTCACCAGGCACGAAGCCGAGATCCATCGCGCCAGCCCTACCGGCGGCTGTATGCAAGACATTAAAGCCATTCCAATCATCAGAAACCATGCCACAGTCATCAGCGATTTTACGCGCGACGCCCAAGACGCGTGCTCCGTCACTACGCGCAAGCGCTCCTTGACCAACGATGACCATCGCACGATTTGCGACTTTTAGGGTTTCGTAAAATGGATGCCCGCGGTCGACAATTTCTTGCAGAGTTTTCGGATCTGCACCCAAATATTTTGTTTCGTATGTAAGGTCTACTTTCGGACCCACAACACCCACAACAAAACCACCTTGCAACCATCTTTTTCGCAACCGCGCATTAATAATTGGCGCTTCCCAGCGAGGATTGGTACCGATGAGCAAACATGCGTCGGCATTGTCGATCCCTGATATCGTAGAATTAAACAAATATGCAGCGCGAACGCTGTTATCCAATTTGGCGCCATCCTGGCGGCAATCCAAATGACACGAACCCAAGGCCTCCATTAAATCCTTTAGTGCTAAAACAGACTCGCAATCAACGAGATCTCCCGCAATCGCGGCAATTCGATCACCACTCACCCCCAACAATCGATCGCGGATAGCAACAAATGCTTCGTCCCAACTCGCGGGCTGCAAACTTCCCTCGCGGCGAATGTAGGGTGTATCCAATCTTTGACGTTTTAGGCCATCACAGGCGTAACGCGTTTTATCGGAAATCCATTCTTCGTTAACATCCTCGTTCAAAATAGGAAGAACACGGAGAACCTCACTACCGCGAGTATCTATACGAATATTGCTGCCTACCGCATCCAACGCATCAATCGTTTCGGTCCGGGTTAATTCCCATGGACGAGCATTAAAGGCATAGGGTTTGGATGTCAGTGCCCCGACCGGGCAAAGATCTATGATGTTTGCAGATAATTCGGATGTCAGCGCCTTTTCCACATAAGTTCCAACCTCCATGGTCTCTCCGCGACCAGTCGCACCAAGCTCTTCCACACCCGCAACTTCACTAGCAAAGCGAATACAACGGGTGCAATGAATACAGCGTGTCATTTCCGTTTTAATTAGAGGCCCAAGCTCTTTATCAGATACCGCACGTTTGTTTTCGTGAAAGCGAGAATGTCCGCTCCCATAAGCCATGGCCTGGTCCTGCAAGTCACATTCGCCACCTTGATCACAGATGGGACAATCCAGCGGGTGGTTTATTAACAAAAATTCCATAACGCCTTCACGGGCCTTCTTGACCATTGGCGAATTGGTTTTGACTTCCATTCCATCACCGGCAGGCAAGGCACATGATGCTTGGGGTTTGGGTGGCCCCGGCGAAACTTCGACGAGACACATGCGACAATTACCTGCCACAGACAAACGTTCGTGGTAGCAAAATCGTGGAATTTCTTTTCCGGCGAGTTCACAGGCCTGAAGCACCGTTAAACCATCCGGAACTTCTATTTCAACATTGTCGATAGTAAGTCTCGCCATTCCTTTGTACCTGCCCACTATGCCTACGCGGCCGCAGGAGCGCCGGTTCGTTTACGCTCCACGATCCGCCGTTCGATGTCGTCCCGAAAATGTCGAACCAACCCCTGTATTGGCCATGCCGCTGCGTCGCCTAACGCACAAATGGTGTGACCCTCAACCTGGCTGGCTACATCGAGAAGCATATCTATGTCTTCGATTTCCGCCTCACCTACTACCAGCTTTTCCATCACGCGCCACATCCATCCGGTCCCCTCTCGACAGGGCGTGCACTGTCCACAACTTTCATGCTTATAAAATTTAGATAATCGCGCAATTGCCGCAACTACATCTGTAGACCTATCCATTACAATAACAGCAGCCGTTCCTAAACCAGACTTCACCTCTTTCAGCGCATCAAAATCCATCAACACTGTTTCACAAATAGATTTTGGAATAATGGGAACCGACGACCCGCCGGGAATTATGGCCTTTAAATTATCCCAACCACCTCGGACGCCTCCAGCATGCTTTTCAATAAGCTCCTTGAGCGGGATACTCATTGATTCTTCAACATTGCAAGGATTGTTTACGTGACCAGAGATACAAAATACCTTTGTGCCAGTATTGTTTTCACGGCCAAAAGAGCTAAACCAAGAAGCACCACGCCTCAAGATAGTAGGCGTCACAGCGATGGTTTCTACGTTGTTGACAGTGGTCGGGCTGCCATATAATCCCATCGCCGCTGGAAAGGGCGGTTTTAGGCGTGGCATACCTTTCTTACCCTCCAGGCTCTCAATCAAAGCCATTTCCTCTCCGCAAATGTAGGCACCGGCCCCACGATGTAAATAAACCTCGAAATCATAGCCTGATCCGCATGCATTTTTCCCTATAAGACCCGCATCGTAGGCTTCATCGATAGCACCTTGAAGATGTTCTGCCTCGCGAACAAATTCACCCCGAATATAAATATAGGCGACATCAGCTCCCATACCGAAACCCGCAAGCAAACAACCCTCAACCAACTTATGGGGGTCGTTGCGCATCATGTCCCGGTCCTTGCAGGTCCCTGGTTCACCTTCATCGGCATTAACAACCAAATAGTGTGGCCGCCCGGTAGGCTCTTTAGGCATAAACGACCACTTCAGTCCGGATGGGAATCCGGCGCCACCCCGCCCACGAAGACCGGATTCTTTTATTTGATCAACGATCCACTCGCGACCTTTGTTCATAATTTCTTTGGTACCATCCCAATCCCCACGTTGGCGGGCGGCGTCAAGCCGCCAATCACCTATGCCGTAGAGGTTAGTAAATATTCGGTCTTTATCGTTCAACATTGCTACGTCCTAGACCTGCGATCCATCTTTAAAATCTGTCAAACTGGTAAGCCCACCCGCCGGTTCCGATCCCCTTCGTTTACTCTGCGGTCCAGGCGTCGGCGCATCGCCATTTCGAAGTGCTTGGAGAATTTGTTTAGTGGATTTTTCATCCAGATCTTCAAAATAATCATCGCCTATCTGCATCATTGGCGCGTTTACGCAAGCACCAAGGCACTCAACCTCCAATAGCGAAAATTTTCCATCTTCAGTGGTATCACCGAATTCAATACCCAACTCTTCGCGGCATGCCTGAACGACCGAAGCACAATTCCGCAACGCACAGGGTGTCGTCGTGCAGACCTGAACAACGTTCTGACCTAGGGGTTCAAGATTATACATAGTATAAAATGTAGCGACTTCATAAACTCGGATCGGCGCCATATTCAATACTCGGGCAACATGATCCATTGCCGCCTTGGGTAGCCATCCCCCAGCTTGCCTTTGAGCCAAATCTAAAAGAGGCAAAACGGCACTAGCCTGGCGACCGGGGGGATAGCGCGAAATGATTTGATCCGCCTTCGATTGAGTGCCGGTGTCGAAAACAAACTTATCTGGCTGCCCGACTTCCTCAGCCATGGTCATCGATCTATCTCACCAAATACGATATCCATCGAACCCACAATGGCGACCAAATCCGCCAACATGTGCCCTTTCCCGAGAAATTCTGTTGCTTGCATAAACGCGAACCCGGGTGCACGAATCTTACAACGGTATGGCTTATTTGTACCATCCGACACCAAGTAAACACCGAACTCGCCTTTTGGCGCCTCAACTGCGGTGTAAGTTTCACCAGGTGGCACGTGATAACCTTCTGTATAAAGTTTGAAATGATGGATAAGGGATTCCATAGAGGTCTTCATGTCTGCCCGCTTTGGCGGGGTGATTTTCGGATCCTCGTTATGTACCGGGCCCTCTGGCAGTTGCTCAAGGCATTGCTTCATAATTCTTAAGCTCTGCCGCATTTCCTCGACACGTATCAAATACCGATCGTAGCAGTCTCCGTTTTTTCCTATTGGAACATCAAAATCCATTTGGCCGTAAACATCATATGGCTCTGACTTCCGTAAATCCCAAGGCACACCTGATGCACGCAGCATTGGCCCGGAGAAACCCCAATCCATAGCCTGTTCCGCAGTGGCGACACCAATGTCGACTGTGCGCTGTTTGAAAATTCTATTTTCAGTCAGCAAATGTTCTACGTCATTGATCATCTTTGGAAACCGCTCGATAAATTCAGCGATATCGTCTTCCAAACCGACCGGCAAATCACGATGTACGCCTCCAGGACGAAAATAAGCTGCATGCAACCGCGCTCCGGATACACGTTCGTAAAATTCCATAAGCACTTCGCGCTCTTCGAACCACCACAGCAATGGTGTCATCGCACCAACATCAAGCGCGAAGGCAGAAATATTTAAAAGATGATTTAAAAGCCGAGTAATCTCAGAATAAAGGACACGTATATACTGACCGCGGGGTGGCGGTCGTATTCCTAATAGCTTTTCCACCGCCAGCGCAAACGCATGCTCCTGGCACATAGGTGAGACATAATCTAGCCGATCAAAATAGGGGACTGCCTGCAGATAAGTTTTATGCTCAATTAGTTTTTCGGTACCTCGGTGGAGCAAGCCAATATGGGGATCCGCCCGTTCCACGACTTCCCCATCCATCTCGAGCACAAGACGCAACACACCATGAGCTGCGGGGTGTTGTGGCCCGAAATTCAAGGTCAAATTTTTGATTTCTGTAACCGACATCAGCTGCCATCCTTTGCTGGTTCATCAGCTTTCTCATCGCCGGGTAGTAAATAATCCGAACCTTCCCAGGGGCTCATAAAATCAAAGCTGCGAAATGCCTGTGTCAATTTTACAGGCTCGTAAATAACACGTTTTTGCTCTTCGTCGTAACGCGCTTCGACGCGTCCGGTGAGCGGAAAATCTTTACGCATCGGATGACCGTCAAATCCATAATCGGTTAGAAGACGGCGAAGATCTGGATGACCGGAGAACTTTATTCCATAGAGATCCCAGGCTTCTCTTTCATACCAACCAGCAGAACTGAATACACTTGTCGCCGACGGGACAATGTCATCGTCAGCGCACTGTATTTTGAGACGCACACGTTGATTATGACGAACGCTGAGAAGATTATAAACAACATCGAACCTAGCTAGACGCTCCGGGTAATCGGCACCACAAATATCAACCAATATTTTGAACAGACAATTTGCATCGTCGCGTAACAATGTAAGTAGTCGAACGTTCAACTCCAACTTACACAACAAGATCAACTCGTCTTGATCCTGCATGACAGCCAACACAGCGTCAGGTACCGCGCTCTTAATATACTCCCCCAATTCTTGGAGCGTCTGATTCATCATTATATTGCCGATTATTTTCTCTGAAGATTTTTATCGGGCAATAGTGCTAGTACGACGAATTTTTTTCTGAAGCTGCAGTACTCCATACAACAACGCTTCTGCGGTAGGAGGGCACCCAGGCACATAAACATCAACTGGCACAATGCGATCGCAGCCCCGGACAACTGAGTAAGAGTAGTGATAATACCCCCCTCCATTGGCGCATGACCCCATAGAAATTACCCACCTAGGCTCTGCCATTTGATCGTATACCTTACGCAATGCCGGTGCCATTTTGTTTGTCAACGTACCTGCAACGATCATTACATCCGATTGGCGTGGTGACGGCCGAAATACGACACCAAATCGATCTAGATCGTACCGGCTCGCAGCCGTATGCATCATTTCCACGGCGCAACAAGCTAGCCCAAAAGTCATTGGCCAGAGCGATCCGGATTGAGCCCAACTCACCAACTTATCGAGTTTTGCAACTACAAACCCTTTATCTGAGATTTCGTCGGTCACCTTGGCCAAAACCGCTTCTTCTTTGGAAGTTTGGTTCGTACTAACTACTCCCATTCCAACGCTCCCTTCTTCCACTCGTATATAAATCCCACGGTTAAGATTCCGAGAAACACAACCATCGACCAAAACCCGACCAATCCAATTGAGCCCAGAGAAACTGCCCATGGGAACAAAAAGGCGACTTCCAGATCAAAAATGATGAACAGAATTGCAACAAGATAAAAACGTACATCAAACTGACGACGCGCATCGTTGAAAGGCGCGAAGCCACATTCATACGCGGAAACTTTTTCGGTGTCGGGGCGTTGTTTTGCCACAATATAAGACGCTACGACAATGGCAATCGCCATTCCTACGGCAATACCAATAAATATAAGGATCGGGAGATACTCGCGTAATAAGGCTTCCATTCAATTACCTGAGCCCAAACTAATTCTAGGGCCTAAACCCTACTCATTTTTATCACTAACAAGACATTCATTTATAAGAATTAACGGTATTCTATTTCCCCTGATACAGAAAAACAAAGTGGCCAAGTGCACTTTTACGCAGGCGGCATATTTTATACGGTCAATTACACTAGAATTCAAAGTCTTTAGACCGGATTTTTGTGACGGACTTACGGGTTAACATTTTGGAGTCTGGCTAATTTCGAAATATCACAAACTACTTAATACCAACTCCTCATATTTGAGGCCTCTGATGAGCGAAATTGACCCTTATCGACCTAACCCGTAAATATAGCCATTAAACGAATTTATAAAACCGACCAAATTTGGAGGTAAGGAGATGTCCGACGGCGCGACAGAGGACAAATCGCGTGTATTTCTACACGACAATTATCTTGAGTGGTGTGATAACCAAGGTGTCCCCATTATTGAGGATTTCGGGATCGACCTTATGAAGATCGAGCTAGGCCCGTGGGACTTATACGGAATGAACGGCGCGGTCTGCTTACTAAAAGGGCGCGATGATTTTAACTCGATTTTTTGTTTTGAGTTACCATCGGGGTCGAAATCTCGGCCAATGCAGCATGTTTATGAAGATGTCATTTATGTGATGGACGGTTACGGTTCGACCACCATCGAAACAGCGGACGGGCAAAAACACAGCTTTGAGTGGGGGCGCAATTCACTTTTCGCCGTACCGGTAAATTCGCGATATCAACATTTCAATGGATCAGGTCAGGAACCAGCGCGCCTCGCTTCGGTTCATAATTTCCCATTTCTTATCAATTTGTTCCGTAATGAAGAATTTATATTCAACAATCCCATGAAGTTTCCGGAACGCCTGGGGCCAAACGGTTATTTTACTGGCGAAGGTCAGATGGTTGAAAGAATGCCTGGCAGTCACCAATGGGAAACAAATTTTGTCCCAGACATTACCAATTTTGAGCTGAAGAGTTGGGCGGCTCGGGGTAAAGGATCATCAAGTTTGAGATGGATTTTATCTGACAGCACCATGGGCTGTCATACATCCCAAATTGTTCCGGGGACTTATAAGAAAGCACATCGGCATATGTGCGGAACAAATGTTTTTACTGTCGACGGTGATGGTTACAGCCTACTTTGGTACGAAGGTGAGGAAGATGACATGGTCCGCGTGGACTGGGACCACGGTGTTGTGGTCACGCCCCCCGAACAAATGTTTCACCAACACTTCAATACGGGAAATACGCCTTCCCGATATTTAGCACTTCAATTCGGGACGGTCCGGTATCCCATGACCTGGGCGAAAAAAGATATATGGAGTGGCAAAGTTGACAAATCTGTCGAGGAAGGGGGCGCCCAAATCGAGTATGAGGATCAAATGCCTAAAATACATAAAATTTGGCTGGGAGAAGTGGACCGAAAGGGTATCACCTCTGAAATGGGAGAAATTTTCAATGAGGACAAAATTCGCGCAGGCAATTGATCTTATGCATTCGGGGAGAAGATAAATTGGACGGCCAAGTCGAAGATAAATCACGGGTCTTTTTACACGATAATTACCTCGAGTGGTGTGACCGGCAGGGTGTACCGATTGTCGAGCAGTTCGGCACTAACATGATGCAGGTGGATCTCGCTCCTTGGGATTTATACGGCCTCAATGGAGCCATTTGTCATCTCAAGGGCCGAGATGATTTCAATTCTATCTTTTGTTTTGAAATCCCGTCCGGCGGCAAATCTCGCCCGTTAAAACATCTATACGAGAATGTCGTTTACGTTATCGAAGGATATGGTTCAACGACCGTCGAAACGCCTGATGGCGAGAAACATAGTTTCGAATGGGGTAGAAACTCCTTGTTCGCCGTCCCAATTAACACCCGGTATCAGCATTTCAATGGATCCGGGCAAGAACCAGCCCGGTTCGCCTCCATTCAGAATTTCCCTTTTCTCATTAATATGTTCCGCAACGAGGAATTCATATTTGATAACCCAATGACATTTCCCGAAAGGTTGGGACCAAACGGTTATTTTAGCGGTGAAGGGGAAATGATAGAACTTCGACCAGGCAGACATCAGTGGGAGACAAACTTCGTAGCAGACATAACCAACTTTGAACTCAAGAGTTGGGCCGCGCGAGGTAAGGGCTCATCAAGTTTGCGGTGGATACTGTCTGACGGGACACTTGGATGCCATACGTCACAGATTGTACCAGGGACATATAAAAAGGCCCATCGCCATGCTTGTGGAACCAATGTTTTTACCATCGATGGAGAAGGTTATTCCCTCCTTTGGTACGAGGGAGAAGAAGACGATTTCGTTCGTATCGACTGGGATCATGGGGTTGTGGTAACACCGCCTGAGCAAATGTTTCATCAGCATTTCAATACGGGCGATCGACCGTCACGTTATCTTGCCGTTCAATTTGGGACTGTGCGGTACCCCATACGTCAGGTCAAAAAAGACAGTTGGGGGGGGAAGACAGATACCTCCATTGATAAGGGCGGTAATCAGATCGAATACGAAAATCAATTACCCTGGATTCATGAATTGTGGCTCGGAGAAATGGATAAAAACGGCATCCACTCAGAAATGGGTGAAATATTTGACGAAACCGCCGTTAGAGCCGAGATTAAAATTCAAAATCGTTAGGCGTCGTTATAGCTATGCTGCATGAATAAGGACATGTAGAAATGGTGGCGATGAGGAAAACGCGGGTGCACGACGAAAAGGGCAATCTCGCACCCCCACGCGAACTTATTCGTTTGCCTATAATTTTTATAGAAGCTGCACTACGTCGATCCACCGGTCGGCGTCCAACGCGGCCGCTACTGCCTCATAGTGTGACCAAATGGCTCAAGGATATTCTTAATCCTAACAGTTTTGTAATTGAATTCGGGTCGGGGGCATCAACTGTTTGGTTAGCACAGCGCGTTGGAAAATTATGGAGTTACGAAACAGATCCGATATGGTTTGACCGAATTACCCAAAATCTCTCGCAAAAAAATATAACGAATACCTCGCTAAGAAGTTGGGAGGGTGATATGCCCGAAATGCCAGATCTTACACCCGACCTGATTATTATTGACGGTCACCGACGGGATATATGTAGCGAATACGCAACCCAGGCAGCCGGATCAAAGACACGAATAATTTTGGACAATTCCGATAAAGACGTTTTCCCATTCGACCCTGAACTTGAAATGCGCTGCAGTGAAAAAAACTTAATCGAGTTTGCAAAAAAAACTGATCGTTTGGTGGAATACAAAACCGGCTTTGCACCAGCGCAACTATATGCTGAACAATCTATGCTAGTCGGAATTGGCTCTAGCTCAAATTTATTTTGTCCGGTTGCGCTTTGACGACGTAATGGCAACGCGGTACACCAGAGGCCTTTAAAAGCTGTAGTGGTAATGAACCGCAATGCGTACTGTGCTGGCAGTTGATATCGGAGGCACCTTTACTGATCTGGTCGCTTACAATCTGGATGAAGGCACAGTTGCTTATGCTAAATCCTCAACTACTTATGACGACTTCGTGGAGGGTATACTAACTTGTCTCGACAAGGCCGAAATTAATATAAGCGATACGACGCTGGTTAAGCACGGCTCAACTTTGGTCATCAATGCCTTAATCCAGCGCAAAGGAGCGAAAACCGCTTTGATTACGACAAAGGGGTTTCGCGATACACTTGAGATAGGCCGCGGTAACCGACCGACGCCATTTGATTTACGATATAGGCGTGATCCGCCTCTGGTACCGAGGCCGCTCCGGTTTGAGTTGGGTGGCCGGATCGATGGGCAAGGTAAAGAGATAGAGCAGCTGGATTTCAAAGCCCTAGACCAACTGGCGGAGCAATTTGAGAATGACGGAATAGAGGCCGTAGCAATTTCATTTCTAAATGCCTACGCAACACCCGATCACGAAATTAAGGCGGCTCGTCGTCTGCGTGAGCGACTTCCAAATGTATTTGTCAGTGCCGGCACCGAATTATCGCGCGAGTGGTTCGAATATGAGCGGAGCGCGACTGTCAGTGCAAATGCCTTTGTCGGACCAATGGTAACCGATTATATCCGCAACTTCGAATTGTCGTTGGGCGAGCGTAAATACGACGGCCCACTTTATTTGATGGGCTCCAACGGTGGGGTATTATCTGCAGAACGCGCACTAAAAGAACCCATCAGGCTCGTCGAATCCGGTCCAGTGGGAGGCTGTATTGGCGCGGCAGAATTTGCCGGTTCACTTGGATTAGATAACGTCATCGCTTTCGACATGGGGGGTACCACTGCAAAATGTACCCTTATAAGCAAAGGGCGGTTTTCGGTAGAAAACGCAACCTACATCGGCGGGTTCGAGAAAGGTTTTCCAATCCGAGCTGCAGTCATTGATATTGTTGAGATTGGTACTGGAGGTGGTTCGATTGCCTCGCTCGACAGCCAAAATCGTCTACATGTCGGACCAAACAGTGCCGGCGCCGAACCAGGTCCCGCTTGTTATGGCCGTGGCGGCACTGAGCCAACTGTGACCGATGCCAACCTCGTTCTTGGCCGACTTAATTCCAAACGATTTTTAGGTGGTGAACTTGAGCTTGATGACGACGCCGCACGAAACACTTTGGTAAACAAAATTGCCGGACCCCTAGGTTTTGATGGGGAAGATGGTCTTCTCCATATTGCGGATGGCATAATTACTATCGCTGTCGAGCGCATGGCGGCTAGCATCCGAAAAATTAGCGTCGAGCGCGGTCTTGATCCCCGTGAATTTGCACTACTTACATATGGTGGCGGCGGTCCGCTACACGCCAGCGCATTAGCTATGGCGCTTGGTATACCCTTAGTTATTGTACCCCCTGAGCCAGGGAATTTTTCTGCTACTGGCATGCTGCTCGCCAACCCACGAATTGACGAAGCGCGAACGTATCTATGTTCCCTCGACGAAACCGCAATTGCCGGCACGCATGGAGCCTTTGCGGAAATGACCCGGGCTGCCACGGAACGCCTAAGCGACGAAGGGGAAGGCGAGATCAGTTTTGATTATGACGCAGAGATGCGTTACCGAGGGCAAAAGCATTCGATCAGGATAGATGTCCGTGGTTTGGATGACGAAGCAGGCATGCGACAAGCCTTTTCGGAAGAATACAGACGACGTTACGGACATGCCGACGAGACAGCGGTCATCGAATATGTGGGGTTACATCTTGGCGCCATCATGGCTACACAACAGCCTGACATTACGCGACTAAGTCCCTTCAATGAAAACCACCCGCCCACAAGTGCTTCCCGCCGAGTTTGGCTACCGCAGGCTG
>CAYZMI010000040.1:21387-23340 GCA_964479475.1 uncultured Rhodospirillaceae bacterium
AATGAAAACCACCCGCCCACAAGTGCTTCCCGCCGAGTTTGGCTACCGCAGGCTGCGTCACTAACTGAAACTGACATTTATAAACGCGAAAGCCTACCGCCCGGCTTTGAAGCCACAGGACCGGCAATTATCGAGGAATATGGATCGACCACACTCATCGACGAGAACGATAAATTTTCTATTGGGGCTTTGGGCGAAATACGAATTTTGAGCGGCAAGCCAGGAGACAGGAGAACCGCCAATGGATAGCGGTGGTCAACGCATAGATCCCATTACTCTAGAAGTTATCCGTGGGGCCTTTACCACGCTAGCAGACGAGATAGATACCAATTTAGCGCGCACCGCTTATAGTATGTTGATCTATGAATATAAAGATTATGCAGTCGGCATTCTTGATGTCGAAGGCCGTCTCATCTGTCAGTGCACCGGCGGCATGCCAATTTTTATTGCTGATGTCCTTGGTGCAGCAGTCCGTGACGGATTGGAAATTTACGGTGTCGAAAATCTCCATCCAGGTGATGTCATTATCACAAATCATGCCGCAACCATGGGGCAACATCTCAACAACGTAGCGATGTATAGTCCTGTATTCGCGGGCGAAAACGATAAAAAACTTGTCGCATTCGTTGTTATCACGGCGCACTGGCTTGATATAGGCGGCAGGGTGGTGAGCTCTATTTCAAAGTACGCCACTGATATCTTTCAGGAGGGCATCCAATTTCGAACTGTTAAGCTTTGGTCAAAAGGCGAACCCGTACCCGAAATTTACCGCATGATAGAAAATAACACGCGCTTTCCCAATCTTGTATGCGGCGACGTTGAAGCGCAGCTTGCCGGCTGTTTGATGGGACGCGAAAGATTACAAACCCTATTTGAACGCTATGGCACCGCGACGATCACTGCCGCAGTTGAGATGATCTGGGATCAATCAGAGGCGGCAGCCCGCCAAGCAATCAGCAAGATACCAGATGGCCGTTATAGGGCAGAATCCTTCCTCGATGACGACGGTATCGACCTAGACACCCCCCTCCCAATTAAGATCGCCGTTGAAGTAACCGGCGACAATATGACGATTGATTTCTCTGGTATTTCAGATCAAGTAACAGGCCCACTAAACTCAGGAATTAGCGGTGGTGGTTATACAGTTGCCCGTGTAGCCTTCAAATTTTTAGTCGCACCGCATGAACCCGCAAACGAAGGTACCTTCCGACCGCTCAAGCTTAATCTACCAGCCGGTAAGATCCTGAGTGCGACAGATAACGCTGCGATGGGTCGTTACAATATGCCCTTGCCCACCGTGATTGATACGGTCATCAAAGCAATGGCCCCAGCCATGCCGGAGGTCGCTGCTGCGGCACATTTCGGAAATTTTTGCACCTTACGCTTTCACGGAAATTTGCCAAAAACCGGCGCATTATTCCAGATGAACGACAGCGGTTATGGCGGTTGGGGCGCGCTTGCGGGAATGGATGGACCGGGGCCGTTTCGCACCAACTGTCACGGCGATACCCGCGTTATCCCTGCGGAGGTCCTAGAAGCTACATACCCGGTGCGAATAGATGCATTTGAACTACGACCTGATTCAGGTGGGCCGGGCGAATTTCGGGGTGGCCTCGGGCTGAGCAAACGATATACGGTTTTGGCACCGTTAACTGTTTCGACGGGATTTGAACGATCCCGTTGCCCACCCTGGGGCGTACTCGGCGGCGGAGATGGGGCCGCATCAACGGTAATCATAGAACAACCCGGAGAAGCCGGCGAGGTTGTGCTTAAGGACGAACGCCCAGTTGCCTCCGGAGGACGAGTAATAGTTGAAACTGGGGGGGGAGGTGGATATGGACCGCCGACCAACCGATCTGATGACGCTATCACCAGCGACATTCAATATGGTTATGTGTCGCCGAAAGCAGCGAAGAAAGACTACGGCCGCCTGCCATCTTGAAGTAGTTTTCT